>DATNKY010000277.1:0-4645 GCA_035603155.1 Solirubrobacteraceae bacterium | reverse complement strand
CGTCGGGGTGCGTCCCCATGCGTGCCAGCCGAACCTGCAGCAGCCGCTCGAGCGCGTAGCCGGCGGCGGGATCGCGCGATGCGAGCGCCTCCGCGGTCGCTTCCACGGCGTCGGGGTCGGGGGCCGCGAGGAAATACTCGCTCGCGAGCAGCGTTTGACCGCGCGCCAGCGCGACGCGCGCCAGCAGCTCGTCGCGCACCGGAGATCCGGGTAAGCGCAGCGCGTAGCGTTCGGCGGCGTCCGCGTCGCCCCGCGCCAGCGCTTCGCGCGAGAGCGCCGATTCGACGTACGGTGCGGGCGCGATGCGGTCCAGCGCGCGATAGACGGCGACACCGTAGCTGACGGGAACGCGCGCCGGCAACGTCCCGGGCGCGGCGGCCGAGGAGTCGAGCGCATCGGAGGCAAGCTGCAGCGCGCCGAACGCGGTCGCGAGCGCGCCCGCGAGCCCGATCAAGAACACGCGCGCGAAACCGTACCGGCGAACGCGCACCCTAGAACTTAACGGTGAAGTTTACGTCCTCGCGCGTCTGCGTCGACCCGTTGATGGGCAGCAGGCTATCCTGAAAACGGTCTTGGTACGCCGAGATCGAGAGCGAGCTCGACGTGGACGGAAGGTTGAAGGTCAGCTTTCCGCCGTAGGTGTTGTTGATCGTGTCGAGGTTCAGCAGCCCGGGCTGCCCGTAGCCGTTGTACAGCCGCTGTGCCGCGTAATTCAAATTCAGCGTGAGCCCGGGCACCACCGGTACCGCGAGGCCCGCGCCGAGCGAGAGCCGGTTCAGGCCGGCGTCGTTCGGCAGGACGAGCGGCGCGCCGGGGAGCTGCCACGACGCGGCGTTGAGCGTCGACGCGGTGAACGCGTTGGCGCCGCCGCTCGCGACTTGATCGTACTCGCTCGACACGTTCAGGTTGAGGTCGCGCTTGCCGGCACGCAGATCCAAGTTGGCGCGCGCGCCGTAGGTGTTGTCGCGCAAGTCCAGCTGCGGCGTTTGCAGCGTCGCGCTATCGGAGTGGCCTTCGAAGCGCACCGGGCCGAGTTGCGTGGTCGACGGCACGAACGCCGCCTTCGCGGTTGCCGGCAGGCTCTCGTCGCCGGCGGCCGCCGTCACCGGCGCGAACGCGAGCGTGCCCGGTGCCGGCGAGATGCTCGGCTCGGGCGTGACCGGCTGATACGAGGCGGTGAAGAGCGCGCTCGACGGCATGAGGGCGACGATGTCGTCGTTCAACGGCGATGCAGGCGAGAAGCGGGCCGCGCTGGAGGCGTCGTACAAATCGCCGAGCGTCAGCCGAGATTGGCCGAACGCCGCAGCGGTGGCGGATGCGGATGCGAGCGGCGTCGCACCGGCCGAGGGAATCGCGAGCGCCAGTTCGCGCAGCGGCGATTCGCTCGCGCGGTCGCCGCGGGCCGCGGCGAACGACGCGTTCGCGTCGGTGGTCTCGCCGAAGAGACGCAGCATCAGCTGCGAGCCGAGATCGTAGGAACCCGCGCTGGCTGGCAGGCCGGCCGCCGCGGCAACGGCAGAAGACAATGCTAACACTAGCGCTGCCGCTGCTACGATGTCGACAACCCGACGCACTCGTCCTCCGCTTCCCCTGACGTTCGAATCGGCGAGTTTGATGTAATTGGACTTCGGAACGCCGACGCGGGGGGTTCTTAGCTTGGAGGTCGAGCCTCCGCTCCCCTTGCAAGAAAGCGCCGGGCGATGAGGATCGCGGCGTAGTCGTCGATGGAGCGAGGCGGCAGCTGCAGGCCAAGGGGGACGAGCCGGCGCCACCCGCGCGGCGGATGCTCCGCAAAGTAGAGGCCGCGAGCCTCGCGGGTCGTCTCGTGCTCGTCGACCAGGTGAATGGCGATGCCGAGCGGCTCGAGGGACGCCCGGACCGGGCGCGCGTTGGTGCCGCGCCCCAGCGCGATCGCGTCCACGCTGCAGCGAGCCGTTAGGTCGACCAGACACGCGTGCAGGCGCTCGATCGGTTCGATGCCGGCCACGACGACCGCGCCCGAGCGCTCGACCAGCGCGTATCCGGCCTTTCGGCTGCCGGGGTCCACACCGATCACCGCAGGCAGTTCCGTCATGGCTGCTGGGTGAGGACGATGATGATCGGGATACCGCCGACGTGCGGGTAGAAATCCGCCGCGGCAAACGCCGTCAGCAGGTAGGTTCCCGGCTTGGCGAGGCGGGCTTGCATCTGCTGCGCGTCGGGAATCAGCTGGATCGGCTGGATGTTCGCCAGGTACGGCGGCAGGTGCAGCCGCCGCGCGGTGAGCGACACGTAGTTCTCGAGCTGCGTGAGCGCGATGTTGATGCCCGCGCCGCTCTTGCCGGGGATCACTAGTTGCGCGATCACCTGGCCCTTCTGGAAAATCCGGATGTCGGGCGTTCCGGTGATCGCGAAGTGGATCTGATCGTTTTCGAACAGGTTCTGATCCGACGTGACGGTCAGCATCACGTTGGCCTGCGAGAGCGCGGCGGCGGTCGTCAGATCGTTGGCGAGGCCTTCGAGCTTCTTGTCGGCATCGACCGGCTTCACGTACGGCCGCAGGCCCAATCGCGGAAAGTTTGCATTCACGTATTTGACCGCGAAGGAATAGTAGTCGCGTATCGTCGCGAGGCGCTGCTCCGGCCGCGCGGTCTGCGGGATGATGCGATAGAACGGAACCATCAGCGTATCGACCGGGAAGACGAGCCGGCCGGTGTTGACCTTGGTCTCGAGATCGCGCTGCCGCGCCTGCAGCTCGGTGATCTGCTGGTTGATCGAGTTGAGCTTGAAGAACGCCGTCTTCACCTGTTCGGAGGCGAAGATCGCGCCGAGGGTAACGACCAGCCCGATGACCATTCCGGTGGCGATCGCGATGATCGTGGACGTATAGCGCGGGCGAATTCCGAAGAGGCTGAGCCGTTTTCGCCCGACCTGGTGGCCGACGCGGTCGCCGACGTACGCCACCGTCCCCGCGAGCGCCATCACCGCGGCGACGTTTCCGATCCCGCGAACGATCTCGACGAAGTTCATACGAGCGCGGCGCGGCGCAACCGGGTCAGGCCGATCGCCGTGAACAGGATGTTCGGAACCCACGCCCACAGCCACGCGAACGCGAGGAACGCCTCGCCGGCGAACGAGCAGACCGTCATGACGACGTAGTAGACGAACACGATCGCGAGCGACAGGCCGAAGCCCAGGCTCGTGCTGCCGCTCGACCGTATCGCGCGCACGCCGAACGGAATGGCGATGAGGATGAAGACGAAGCACGCAAACGGGCGTGCCAGCTTCTCCTGATAAGTCGCGACGTATTTGCGCAGCTCGGTCTCCGTGAGTTGCCCCGAGTGCACGAGGTCGGCAATTTGCGTCCGGCTCATATTCTCGGGATCATCGTTGCTCATGCGCTTCATCAGATCCGTTGGCTTCTCGCCGATTTCAACCTCCTGGTGCGCGATGTTGGGCTCTGCCAACGTGGTTCCGTCGGGATTGAAGCGATACACGCTCGAGTTCTGCAACGTCCACTTATCGGCCGTGAACTCGGCCCGGTCGGCGAAGACGATCTGCCGCGGATCGTTGTGGTTGTCGTACTGAATCAGCGTCACGTGCAGCAGCGCGCGCGAGTGCGGTTCGTAAGCCGTTGCGATCGTCACCTGGCGTCCTCCGCCGGGAAGCGGCGCCGACACCGTGAGGTCGCGGTTGAAGGCGCTCACGTGATTGATCACGCTGTCCTCGATCTCCGTGAGCTGGTCGTTCGAATACGGCACGACCCCCTCTTGGAGATAGAGCGTGACGAACGACATCACGATGCCGACCGCGAGCAGCGGCGCGACGATCCGCGCGAACGTGACTCCCGACGCCTTGAGCGCCGTGATCTCGCTCTCCCCCGACAGCCGCTGCACCGCGAGCAGCGTGCCGAGCAGCAGCGCCATCGGAATCACGAGCACGATGTCGGCGGGCAGCGACCACGCGAACACCAAGAGCGCCGCCCACAGCGGCGCGTGTTCGTTGCTGACGAGCTTTCCGATGTTGAGGATCTCGGTCGCGGCGAAGATCAACGTGAACGCCGAGAGGCCGAACAAGAACGGCCCCGTCAACTCGGAGAGCATGTAGCGATCGAGAATGGTAAATCTCATCGAGTGGTGGGTTTGCACATCGTGATGGGAGCCGGCTTACGTGCTGCGGAGGGGCTCCGACGCGAGCGCCACTGACAGGAGGTCAAACCTTCCTCAGCAGGTGGCGCGAGCGCGGCGCAGCAGGAGCGGAGCATGGTGCAAACCCTATAACCGGAACCCTTCGCCGAGATAGAATTGGCGGGCGATCGGCGAGTCGAGCACTTCTTGCGCCGAGCCGGAGACTTCGATGCGGCCGTTGTTCAAGATGTAGGCGCGGTCGACGATGGCGAGCGTTTCCCGGACTTGGTGGTCGGTGATGAGGATGCCGAGGCCGCGGTCGCGGAGCTGCCGGATCATCGCCTGAATGTCGGCGACGGCGATGGGATCGATGCCGGTGAACGGCTCGTCGAGCAGCAGGAACGCCGGCTCGATCGCGAGCGCCCGAGCGATCTCGACGCGGCGGCGCTCGCCGCCCGAGAGACTGTCGCCGCGCGCGTCCACGAACGCGCGCAGCCCGAACTCCTCGAGCAGCGCGGGCAGGCGGCGTTCGCGCTCTT
>DATNKY010000339.1:0-3462 GCA_035603155.1 Solirubrobacteraceae bacterium | reverse complement strand
CTCATCGCCGCGACGCTCGACGTCGATGATGATCGCGTCCTGCAGATGGGTCTGCGTGAAGATCACAGCCGGCCTCCGAAGGCCGCTACGCGCCGACCGGAACGAGCCAGCGGAGGTCATCGCTGAGCCGTCCGGCCGCCTGGAGTTCCTGCACCCGCTTGATGCGCAGGTAGCGCGAGCCGGTGAACTCGTCGAACGTGAGGCCGTTGGCGACATATGCCTCGTACATCTCCTGCACGCCCCGGGGCACGGTCCATTGCGTCTCGAAGTCGGACAACACCCGGCCGATCTTCGAGCAGTCGACCTGATACGAGCGCTTGTCGGGCCCGGCGCCCTCAGCGAAAGATACCTTCGCGTCGGGCACGATCTTCTCGATGATCTCGGCGATCTCGCGGATCCGATAGTTCTCGCTGCTCGCGCCGACGTTGAAAGCCTCGTTGTGGATCAGCTCACGCCGCGCGTGGAGCACGGCCACGAACGCGCGCGAGATGTCCTCGATGTGGACGAGCGGGCGCCACGGCGTCCCGTCGCTCTGGATCAGCACCTTGCCGGTGGTCACGGCATGACCGACCAGGTTGTTGACGACGATGTCGGCGCGCAGGCGCGGCGAGGCGCCGTAGGCGGTCGCGTTGCGCAGGTAGGTGGGACTGAAGTCGTCGTCCGCGAGCGGCGCGATGTCGCGCTCGGCGAGCACCTTTGACCGGCCGTATGGCGTCACGGGGCTGAACGTGGCGTTCTCGTCCAGCAGTTCGTCGTCGGCTCCCTTGCCATAGAGGCTGCACGACGACGAGAAGAGAAAGCGGGTCACGCCGGCCTGCTTGGCCTTCTGGGCAAGTGCGACCGAGGCGAGATGATTGATGTCGTATGTCGCCTGCGGGTTGAGATCGCCGATCGGGTCGTTGCAGACCGCGGCGAGGTGCAGCACCGCATCAAAGCCGATCAGATCGTCGACCTCGACATCGCGCACGTCCTTTTGGATCGACTCGATCTCGCGCGGCGGCTCGCCCATCGTGCACGGGGCGAACAAATCGAAGTCCAGCCCGACCACGTCGTGGCCGGCCTGCTCGAGAAGGGGGGTCATCACGGTGCCGATGTAGCCGTTGTGACCGGTGACAAGTACGCGCATTCGAGGATTCTCCAGGTTCAAAGAGGGTGTTCTTGAAGTTTCAGGTTCATCAGATCAACGGCCGGCGATGGCCTCTGCTGCCGCGGAGAACTATGCCGCAGTCAATACGAGCACCCAGTCGTCGGCGCCCTCGGAATTCTTGCCCGGGGGCCTGAACGTGTGCCTTGCACTGGCAGCGAGCGGCGACCCGGACGCCGTCCTGTATTTGCCGCTGGTCGGGTCATACCACTGCGCCCGCACACGGCCCGCCATTCGAGCCATGTCAACCCCGATCGGCTGACCGGTCGGCAGGTACGCGATCGCCAACCTGCCGTTGCGAGTGCGCGCAGCGGTGACGTAGTCGTTGTCGTTTACGTCGCCGGTGTCCGAATATGTGCCGTAGCCCGAGACGACGAGCCTGTGCCCGGTGTCGGGGACGAGGTCAAACCACGGGCGGCGCGCGAACAAGTTGGTGACGAAGGTCATCTGCCGCGACCCGATCGTGTTCAGGTAGTGGGGCCATCCCGGTAGGAACGGCCAGGTGTAGTGGTTGCCGTAGAACTGGCCCGTCGCCCCGCTGAGCAGGGTCCAGTACTCCTGGCGCCTGAGCGTCTCGGGCCCCGTGTACGCGTGCTCGCCCTCGTAGTTGGCCTCGATCATGAATGCGGGGATGCGGTCGCGGTTGCGATACGCCTTGAGGACCTCGGCGTAGGTCGGGGCATACGTGTACGCGGCATCGAGCGAAACAACGCCGCTCCACCTGGCGTCATCGAGCGAGGTGCTGGTCAGGAAGTTGAGTTCGATCGTCTGCGGTTGATGAGGATCGACCGAACGGATTCCCTTGGCGACGGCCAGCACCACCGCGTCGTCGCGCGGTTGCTGCCAGGTTTGGAAGTCGTTGCCACTGAGCCAGACGATGTTGGGATAGCGCCTGTACCGCCGACCGAGGTAGCGACCATACGCGTACGCCTTGGCTAACCCGTTGCTTTGCAGGACCTTGAGCCAGCCGCCGGTCTCGATTGGGTCCAGGAAGACAGCCATGTGGTATCTCGCAGCGAGGCGGATCATCGCATCTGCACGGTCGAAGTAGGCGGGGTTGGGCGTGGCGAGGTCACCGGGTTTGGTGAATGGAGCGATGCCGTCGTATGTCTTGGCATCGGCGCGGCCGCCCGTGTACGTCGTGCAGAGCAGATCGATCCACAAGGAGTTGAAGCCCGCGGCCTCTCGGTTGGCCAGATACCGGCGCGCGTGGTTGAGGGAGAGGTTCACGATCATCGACTGCGGTGCGTCGCCCACGATCAGAAAGGGTCGACCCTTGTGATCGACCAGGTAGCGGCCCGTCGGGCCGACCTTCAGTGGATAGACGGGCGCAGGCGTCGGGAGCACCTTGGCGACAGGGGCCGGTTGAATGCTGGCCGGAGTCGGGAGGGACAGGGCCCACGACCAGCGTAGGTGGTACGCGACCGCGCCGCCGATCGCCACGGCACCCACGATCGCAAGCGCGATCAGCGTTCGCTTGCGGCTCGCGACGATCCATCTGACTGGACGTAGGATCGAACGACCGTCCGCTGGGTCGCTGGCTTGTGGACCGGTCGTCATGTGCGATTAACGCCGGCGGCTGGCGCCTCTTTGCGGCACGACCCAGCGACCAATGGCCCCGTAACAAAGACGCGGCGTGCGTTTAGGATGGGCGCGCGGCGACCCGGCGGTGGTCGATCAGACGCCGAAGCTCGCTTTCGGCGCCTTCGAGCGTCACGGTGATCGAGAACTTCGAAGCCACAGAGCGTCGTGCCTCGACCGCCATCGCCCGACTGCGCTCGGGGTCGGCGATGATCGCGGCGATCGCGCTCGCAAGACCGTGAGGATCTTCCGGCGCGATCAGCGACCCGGTCACACCGTCGTTGATCAGATCCTTGACGCCGCCCACGGCGGCCGCCACGACGGGCTTGCGCAGCGCCATCGCCTCCATCAATGAGAGCGGCGTCCACTCGGCGCGAGACGGAGCGATGACGACGTCGATCTGCCGCAGATGCGCGGTCACGTCGTCCAGCTCGCCGACGAAGCCCACGTGCTGGGCGACACCCAGGCGCTGCGCGAGCTCGCGCACGCTGGTCGCGAAGCTCGGACTGATCTCGCGACCGACCAGGTCCAACTGGGCCTCGAGGCCGGTCTGCCTCAGCTCCGCCAGCGCCTGGACCGCGATGTCCTGGCCCTTGCGCGGGTCGACTCCACCGATCAGGCACAGCCGCACCGGGCGACCGGAGAGCATCGGTCGCGACGGGTCATCAGCCAGATCGGGAATCTCGATGCCGTCCGGAATCTGGATGATCCGCGAGCGCCGGCCCGCGGCGAAGTAG
>DATNKY010000369.1:0-3171 GCA_035603155.1 Solirubrobacteraceae bacterium | reverse complement strand
ACATCACCGAGATCACGATGTCCGGGCCCGGGGCCGGTGGGCCCCAGACCGCCAGCGCCGTGCTCGGCGACGTCATCAGCGCGATGATCCCGCCGGCGTCGACGCCCCCGGCGACCGAGCGGCTCGAGATCGTCCAGGACGTCGTTTCGGCCTTCTACCTGCACCTCGAGGTCGCCGATGAGCCGGGCGTGCTGGCGCAGGTCGCGCAGGTGCTCGCGGTCCAGGAGGTGTCGGTCAAGTCCGTGGTGCAGAAGGGGCTGCGTGACCAGGCGCGTCTGGTGATGGTGGTCCATCCGGTCCTCGAGTCGCGGTTTGCGGCCGCGATGGAGCTGATCGCGGGCCTGGAGGTCCTGCGCGCCCCGCCGCGCGCGATCCGCGTGCTCGAGGAGCAGTTCGAGTGATACCGGCGCCGCTTGGAACCAAATGCACGCATAGGGTGCAGAGCGTTCCAGAGGCTGCTCAGAAGGTAGGATCCGCCGCCGCATGAGAGCGATGCAGATCACCGAGCTGAGCGGGCCCGCATCGGCGCTGGAGCTCGTGGACGTCCCCGAGCCCGAGCCGTCGCACCCGATGACGCCCGGCAGCGGCGTGCTCGTCGACGTTCACGCGGCGGGTGTCTCGTTCCCCGAGCTGCTGCAGACGCGCGGCGAGTATCAGATCAAGCCGCCGCTGCCGTTCATTCCAGGCAGCGAGGTCGGCGGCGTAGTCCGATCCGCGCCCGACGGCTCGGGCCTGCGCCCCGGTGACCGGGTTGCGGCGTTCTGCATGCTCGGGGGGTTCGCCGAGGTCACGGTCGCGCCCGCACACTTCACCTTCAAGGTGCCGAGCGAGATCGATTTCGCCCAGGCCGCGTCGCTCGTGCTCAACTACCACACGGCGTACTTCTCGCTGCGCACGCGCGGGCGCCTCGCACCGGGCGAGACGGTGCTGGTCCACGGCGGGGCGGGCGGCGTCGGCACGGCGACCCTGCAGGTAGCCAAGGGACTCGGAGCGACGACGATCGCGGTCGTCTCGACCGCCGACAAGGAGCGCGTCGCCCGCGAGGCCGGAGCCGACCACGTGGTCCGCTCCGACGGCGCCTGGAAGGACGAGGCGAAGGAGATCACCGGCGGTGCGGGGGTCGACGTCGTGATCGATCCCGTCGGCGGCGACCGCTTCACCGACAGCCTCCGTTGCCTGCGGGCGGGCGGCAGGGTCGTGGTCGTCGGCTTCACCGGCGGCTCGATTCCCGAGGTCCGCGTCAACCGCCTGCTGCTCAACAACACCGAGGTCGTCGGCGCCGGCTGGGGCGCGGGCGTGCTCAGCAACCCCGACCGGGTCGCCGAGATCGGAAAGGCGATCGACGACCTGATCGCGGCCGGCGCGGTGGCTCCGATGGTCGGGGCCCGATTCCCGCTCGAGCGCGCGGGAGACGCGCTCCAGCTGCTTGAGGGCCGCGGCGCGACCGGCAAGGTCGTGCTCGAGGTCGCCTGATCGCATCACTCTGGCATGCTCCGCGCTCGATGTCTGGGCTGATCGAGCGCTACCGCGAACGGCTGCCGTTCGGCGAGCACGACCCAGTCGTGTCACTCGGCGAGGGCTCGACGCCGCTGGTCCGCGCCCCCGGGATCTCCGAGCGCATCGGCGCCGAGGTGTGGCTCAAGCTCGAGGGACTCAACCCGACGGGCTCGTTCAAGGACCGGGGGATGACCTGCGCGGTGTCGGACGCGGTGCGCCACGGCGCGCAGGCGATCGTCTGCGCCTCGACCGGCAACACGGCGGCATCGGCGGCCGCCTACGCAGCCCGCGCGGGGTTGCGGTGTGCGGTGATCGTCCCCGAGGGGAAGATCGCGACCGGCAAGCTCGCGCAGGCGCTGATGCACGGAGCGCGGGTGATCGCGATCCGCGCCAACTTCGACGTCGCGCTGGACCTGGTCCGCGAGCTCTGCCGGCAGCACCCGATCGCGCTGGTCAACTCGGTCAACGAGTTGCGGATCGAGGGTCAGAAGACGGCCGCCTTTGAGATCGACGAGAAGCTCGACGACGAGCTCGGCGCGCTCTGCATCCCGGTCGGCAACGCCGGCAACATCACCGCCTACTGGCGAGGCTTTCAGGAGCTCGGCCGGCGCCCGCGGATGTTCGGCTTTCAGGCATCCGGCGCCGCGCCGTTGGTGCTCGGCAGGCCCGTCGAGCAGCCCGAGACGGTCGCGTCCGCGATCCGGATCGGCAATCCCGCCCGCTGGGAGGACGCGATGAACGCGATGACGGCCTCGGGCGGCGCGGTCCGGTCGGTGACCGATGAGCAGATCCTGGCGGCTTACCGGCTGCTCGCGAGTACCGAGGGGATCTTCTGCGAGCCGGCGTCGGCCGCGAGCGTCGCGGGACTGCTCGTGCACGGTGCCGGCGACGCTCGGACGATCGCCTGCGTGCTGACCGGCCACGGCCTCAAGGACCCGCAGACGGCGCTCAGCCAGGCGGATGCCGTCGTCTCTTGCGGCGCGGAGCTGGGGGAGATCGTCCAGGCGGTGCTCGGGTGACCCGGGCGGTCCTCGGATGACTCTCGCACGCCGGCGCGTCGTCCGCGTGCCGGCGTCGAGCGCGAACCTCGGTCCGGGGTTCGATGTGCTCGCGGCCGCGCTCGGCCTGTACCTCGAGGTCGAGGTGTCCGAGACCGGCACGTTCGCCGTCCACACCGATCTCGACGTCGCCACCAGTCGCGACAATCTCGTCGTGCGGGCATTCGAGCGCCTGCACCCCGCCGATGGGTTCGAGTTCCGGATCAGCTCGCAGATTCCGCTCAGCCGCGGGCTCGGCTCGAGCGCCGCCGCGACGCTTGCCGGATTGCTCGCGGCCGACCATCTGTTCGAGCTTGACGCCGACGTCCGGGCTCACGCGGCCGAGCTCGAGGGCCATCCCGACAACGTCGCCGCCGCGCTGGAGGGCGGGTTCGTGATCTGCGACGGACCGCGTGTGCATCGCTTCGATCCGCCGATGGTGCTCGAGGCCGTGATCGTGATCCCGGCCGAGCCGGTTTTGACCGAGCACGCCCGGGCGGCGCTGCCCGAGACCGTGCCGCTCGCCGACGCCGCGTTCAACGTGTCGTGCGCGTCGATGCTCACGCTGGGCCTGAGCAGGGGTGACTGGGACCTGATCGCCGACGGCCTTCGTGACCGGCTCCATCAGCCGTACCGC
>DATNKY010000002.1:0-2291 GCA_035603155.1 Solirubrobacteraceae bacterium | reverse complement strand
GAGCCGCGCCGGGAGTCATCCTGTCATCTGCGAGCAGCTGGGTGCCGCTGGGGCCCGCCGTGCCTCCTATCCGCGCGTTGTGGGTCTCCCTCCGGATGACGGCTGAGGCGCGCTGCGCCGTTGGGCGATAGCAGCGACGAGCATGTCAGGGGCGTGCTGCTTGCTAGGACGACGATGGCGCGCCGGGCTCGATAAGACCACTTTCGTAGGCGAAGATCGTGGCTTGTACGCGGTCTCGGAGCGAGAGTTTCTGGAGGACTTTCGATACGTGCGTCTTGACGGTTGCTTCGCTGACCACGAGCGCGGTGGCGATCTCGGAGTTGCTGAGTCCGGCGGCGAGCATCCGCAGTACCGCGAGCTCGCGGTCGGTGAGCTCGGCGAGTTGGGCCGGGCGCCGGTCCACGGCGGCGGGAAGCCGCCGCGCGACCTGGTTGAGCAGCTGCCTCGTGACAGCGGGGGACAGGAACGCGTCGCCAGCGGCGACGGTTCGTACGGCGTGGAGCAGGTCCTCGACGCGTGTGTCCTTGAGGATGAATCCGGATGCGCCGGCCCGGAGTGCCTGGATGATGTACTCGTCGAGGCCGAATGTCGTGAGGATCAGGACCCGCGTTCGGGTGAGCTGGCGGGTCGCCTCGATCCCGTCCATGCCGGGCATCCGGATGTCCATTAGCACGACATCGGGTCGGTGGCGTTGTGCCTGTTCGACCGCCTCCTCGCCGGTGCCGGCCTCGGCGACGATCTCGATGTCGCCGGCGCTCTCGAGCAGAGCTCTGAACCCGGCGCGGAGTAGCGGCTGGTCGTCGGCGATGACCACCCGTAGGCGCTGTCTCACAGTGGCTCCGGGTACGGCAGGATCGCGCTGACGCGGTACCCGCCCTGTTCGCGCGGACCGGCACTGACCGCGCCGCCCAGCATCGCCACTCGCTCGCGGATGCCGCGTAGTCCATACCCGGCGGACTTTGGCGCAACCGTGGAGCTGGCGCCGTCGTCGTCGATCGACACCTCGAGCGCGTCGGCCCCGAAGCGCAGCCGGACGGTAGCGTGCGCGGCGTTGGCGTGCCTGCGCACGTTCGTCAGCGCCTCCTGGACGATCCGGTAGGCGCAGAGCTCGAAGCTCGACGGGAGTGGACGGACGGGTCCTTCGATGCCGAGGTCGACGTCGAGTCCGCTGTCGCGGCTCTGGTCAGCTAGCTGGTGCAGGCCGGAGAGCGCCGGCTGCGGGGCGTGCTCGGTGAGCTCATCTCCGTCGCGCAGGAGCTCGAGCGTCCGGTGCAGCTCGGCCATCGCGTCGCGCCCGAGCTCGGCGATCGCCCCGGCATTCGCGCGCCGCTCTTCGTCGGCGAGGTTCGTCCGCATGACCTCGGACTCGACGATGATCAGGCTGAGGGTGTGTGCGACCACGTCGTGGAGCTCACGGGCGATGCGGACGCGCTCCTCGACGACGGTTCGCTCGGTTTCGAGCGCCTCTTGGCGCTGCTCGAAGGCGGTCCGCTCGTGCGCAGTCTCACGGCGAAGGCGAGCGTAGAGGCCGAGTCCGGCTGAGGCGACCGTGCCGATCAGAACGGTCGGCAGGCTGTTGTCACCAGTCGGTCCCCACGCCAGGCGCTGCAGGACGAACGCTGCGACGACGCCGATCGCGGCGATCGCCGTGTCGCGCGGGCCGCGCGTGATCGCGACCGCGTAGAGCGCGACCAGCGCCGGGCCGAGCAGGAGCAGGACCGTGGGCGCCGCGACGACTGCGATAACGACCGCGAACAGGGCCACCAGGGGCTGCCGGTGGCGCAACGCCAGCGCCGCCACGGCGACCGCGGTCGCGGACGCGGCCACTAGCCAGCGAGCGGTGGTGCTGTGGAGCGCCGCTGGGATCACGGCCACATGCGTATGCGACGAGTTGTCCACCACGAGCACGGCGACGATCCAGAGCAGGCCGAGCGCAAGCCCCGGATCGACCTGTACCGGCCCTTGGTGTCGAGGGCGTCCTGGCAGGCGCCCGGTCCCGATCTGGTGCATGAGCCGACGATACGCGTCGACCCATCGGTCGGCCTCATCCTTCCGGCGCGAACTGCCGCGTCGAGCGGATGAGATCGCGCGGCAGAGTCCCGCTCGAGTCGTATCCAGCTTCAACCGCAGGCCCGATGTGCGTCGAGGACGGCGCCCATACCTTCGAGAGAACAACTCGGAGACCTAAAAAGAGGGAGCCAGCCATGCCGGCACTAAGAGCCGGAATCACACTTGCCGGAATCGCACTCGTCGGAATCACGCTGCTCGCCGCCGCTGGCTGCGGCGGCGGA
>DATNKY010000003.1:0-6628 GCA_035603155.1 Solirubrobacteraceae bacterium | reverse complement strand
GCCCAGGAGGCTCTCACCGGCCGCGATCCGTCGACCACGGTCGCCACGGTCGCGCGAGCGTTGATGGTGTTGATCCCGCTCGGCTTCGTAGCGGCGATCGGGTGGTCGCGGCTTCGCCGCACGCAGGCCAGCGATCTCGTGGTCGATTTGCGGTCCGCGGGCGCCCAGACACTGCGCGACCGGCTGGCGCGAGCGCTCGGTGACTCCACGCTCGAGCTCGCCTACAGGCTCGCCGACGGGCGCTATGTCGATGAGTCCGGCGAGCCGGCAGTCGTATCCGATGTTCAAGGGCGCGCCGTGACGTTGCTGAGCTCCAGCGACGAGGTGCTCGCCGCGCTCGTGCACGACCCGGCGCTGCTGGACGAGCCCGCGCTCGTCGAGTCCGTGCGAGCGACCGCTGGGCTGGTGCTCGAGAACGAGCGCCTCGCGGCCGAGGTACGAGCGCAGCTTGCGCAGGTGCGCGCGTCGCGGGCGCGCTTGGTCGCAGCGACCGACGAGGAACGCCGTCGCATCGAACGCGACCTGCACGACGGCGCCCAGCAACGACTTGTCGCCGTTTGCGTCGCGATCGGACTCGCAGCCGGCCGCGCGGACCCGCGGCTGGCTGAGGCTCTACGAAACGCTCAGGACGAGCTCGAGGAGGCGATCGCCGACCTGCGCGCACTGGCTCGCGGAATCCATCCGACACTGCTGCGCGAGGACGGCCTCGACGAAGCGTTGGAGGCGCTCGCACGACGCGCTCCCGTGCCGGTCACGATCCAAGGGTCCGTCGACGCTCGCCTCACCGCAGAGGTCGAGCTGGCCGCCTATTTCTTCGCCACCGAGGCCTTGACGAACACGGTCAAGCATGCCGCCGCCACCCGAGCCACCGTCCGCGTTGAACACAGCCAGGACAGGCTCCGCGTGACCGTGAGCGATGACGGCGTCGGGGGCGCCATTCTCTCGCCGAGCGGCGGGCTCGCCGGGTTGCGCGACCGTATCGAGGCACTCGACGGGACCATGGCCGTCCGCAGTGATCCAGCGGGCGGGACGAAGGTCGTGGCGGAGCTCCCGTGCGGGTCGTGATTGCCGACGATGCCGCGCTCGTCCGCGAAGGTGTCGCGCTGCTGCTGGCGGAGAATGGCGTCGAGGTGGTCGCACGGGTCGCCGACGGCCAAGCGCTTCTCGCATGCGTCCGCGACGCGCACCCAGATGTCGCGCTAGTCGACATCCGTATGCCGCCCACGCATACTGACGAGGGGTTGCGTGCCGCTGCCCAGATCCGAGCCGAGCACCCCGACACTGCGGTGCTCGTCCTGTCCCAACACCTCGAGCCGCGCTACGCCCTTCGATTGATCGAGGAGAATCCCAAGAAGGTTGGTTACCTGCTCAAGGAGCGCGTCGGCCGCGTCGAACAGCTCCTCGAGGTCCTGGACCGGGTCGCGAGTGGCGAATGCGTCATTGACCGGGAAATCGTCGATGAGCTGATGAGCCGCTCGCGTCAACCGGACCCGCTCGACGAGCTCACGCCCCGCGAACGAGAAATCCTGGCGTTGATCGCGGAGGGACGATCAAACCAGGGCATCTGCCGTACCCTCTGGCTCAGCCCGAAGACGGTCGAGAGCCACATCCACAGCATCTTCGCCAAGCTCGACATCGAAGCGGCGGCAGACGACAATCGGCGCGTCCTCGCGGTGCTCGCCCACCTGCGGCACTGAGCTCGCAGGCTCCAAGCGACTCACCGAGCTCGCCGCTCACATGCCCGACAACCGTAGCTATGCGGATAACGCTTCGCCCGCGTCGAGGGGCGCTGGCGGGATAATCGTTCGTGTGGTTGGGCGCGTTTCAAGCCCGCGGTTCGTGGGGCGGCGTGATGAGCTGGCGGCGCTGGAGGCGGCGCTCGCGCGCAGCCGAGAAGGCGTCGGCTCAGTCGTCCTCGTCGCCGGAGAGGCGGGCATGGGCAAGAGCCGGCTGATCTCGGAGGTCGCCGTTCACGCCGATCGCCACGGCATGGCTGTCGCCATGGGCGAGTGTCTGCCGCTCGGGGAGGGAGAGCTCCCGTATGCGCCGGTCGTTGGTGCGTTGCGCTCGCTGGCGAGCCAGGTGGACGATGCCGAGCTTCAGGCGCTGGTCGCGCCCCTGCGCGAGGAGTCGGCGGAATTCATGCCGCACGACTCCCGAAGCACCGATCATGTGCTGGACCTGGCGGTGGGAGCGGGGTCGCAGCTGCGCATGTTTGAGCACCTGGTGGGGCTGCTGACCTCCACAGCGCGCCGGCGTGCCCTGGTTCTCGTCGTGGAGGACTTCCACTGGGCCGATCGTTCCACGCGCGACTTCCTGTCGTTCCTTGTCCGCGCGGTTCGGCGCGAACCAATCGCGTTGATCATCACCTACCGCAGCGACGAACTCCAGCGCCATCATCCGTTACGACCGTTTGTGCTGGAGCTCGAGCGCAGCGACAGGACGACCAGGGTCGAGCTTGGACCGTTCACCTCCGCCGAACTGCGCGAGCAGGTCACCGCGATTCTCGATCAGTCGCCACCGCCCCCGCTGGTCGATCGTCTCCTCGAGCGCTCGGAAGGAAACCCATTCTTCGCCGAGGAGCTGCTGGCGTCATCGCGTGTCGGGAACAAACCGCTGCCATCATCCCTTCGCGACATCCTGCTGGCGCGCGTCGAGGCACAGTCAAGCGCCGTTCGTGACGTGCTGCGAATCGCGGCCGTGGCAGGCCGGACGGTCGATCACGCACTGCTGGCGGCGACCGCCGACCTGTCCGAAACTGACCTCAATGCTGCCCTGCGCGATGCCGTCGGGGCTTACCTGCTCGCGTCTGAGTCCTCGATTGCCGGCTACTCGTTCCGACATGCGCTGACGAGAGAGGCGATCTATTCGGACCTGTTAGCCGGTGAGCGACAGAGGCTGCATGTCAAGCTGGCCCGAGCGATCAGCGACCAGTCGAGTTCCACGGGAGCAAGGTCGGCCGTCGCTGCTGAGCTTGCCCACCACTGGTACGCAGCCGGCGAGCTGGCGGCAGCCCTGCCCGCGTCAATCAGCGCCGGGGCCGCGGCCGAAGACCTGCACGCGTCCAACGAAGCGTGGCGGCACTATCAACGCGCGCTCGAGATCTGGGACGCCGTCGATCCAGCGCCGGGCGAGCTCCCCTTCGAGCGGCTCGAGGTCTTCCGCCGGGCGGCTGACGCAGCGCTACACGCCGGGGAAGAAGATCGAGCAATCGCTCTGGCGCGCGAGATGGTCACGCGAATCGATGAGCTCGCCGAGCCGGTCCAGGCGGCGCTGGCACACGAGCGGCTCGGCCGATACCTGTGGATCGCGGGCCATGACCTGGACGCACTGCCCGCGTACCGCCGGGCAGTTGAACTGATGCCGGAAGCTCCGCCCTCCGAGGAGCGAGCACTGGTGTTGGCCGCCGAGGGACAGGTGTTGATGCTCTGCAGCCGCCCCGAGGAATCTAGTGCCCGCTGCGCAGAGGCACTCGCAATCGCCCGCGTGGTCGGTGCCGAGGCGGTGGAGGCGCACGTGCTCAACACGATGTGCGGGAACCTCAGCACGGCCGGCGATCTCGACGAAGCGGCGACCGCGGCCAGACAAGCGTTGGCAATCGCCCGCCGCCTGCGGCTCGTCGAGGAGATGCAGCGCAGCTACACGAACGGCAGCGACGCGCTCGACGAGGCTGGACATGTCGAGGAGTCGATCGCGATGGCCCGGGAAGGGATTGAATCCGCGCGAGAGCTCGGGGCTGAGCGCCAATGGGGCGATTTCCTTCGCGGCGAAGTGGCGGGGCGCCTGATGCAAACCGGCCGCTGGAGCGAAGCGGAGGAGTTGCTGATTGACGTGGTCGATCGATCTCCGACCGGAGTGACCGCGGTCATCGCCTATCGATACCTCGGGCTGCTCCAGGCCGAGCAGGGAGAACTGGATGCCGCGTCGCGGACACTGGATCAGGCCGAGCCGCATATCCGCCTTGCCAGCGGATCGATGGCGCTCGCGCCACACGCGGCCGCACGGATCACGCTCGAGCTGTGGGCGCGTCGTCCGAAAGCCGCCGCCGCGCTCACATCGGACTGCCTGGACCGGGTGAGGGACAGGGAGTCGCTGTTCTTCACCGCGCGGGTGTACGACCTCGGAGCGCGTGCATGCGCCGACCTCGCCGCTCGCGCGTCCGGCGCCGAGCAGACGAGCGAGCTGCAGGCCGCGACAGCCGATCAGCTGCTCGAGCGGTTAGATCGGTTGATCGGACAGCTCACCGGCGTCGTCCCACCGCTGGTTCGCGCCAGCCGCGCCGGCTGCGCGGCCGAGCGGTCACGGATCGGCGATGTCGGCGACGCTTCCCTGTGGGCGGAGGTCGCGCGGCAATGGGAGACCTGCGGCAACCGGTACTACGCCGCCTATGCCCAGTGGCGAGGAGCCGAGGCGCTGCTCGGCGCCAACAGCGACCGCGTCAGCGCGACAGCGCTCGTGCGAGCCGCGCACGAGGTCGCTGACGAACTCGGCGCGCGTCCCCTCCGAGAAGAACTCGAAGCCCTGGCGCGCCGTGCCCGGATCGATCTCGGTGCGGGCGGGCAGCTCGACGCAGCGCCCGATGCTCGGTTGCAGCAGCTTGAGCTCACGCCACGCGAGATCGAGGTTCTGGCCCTGCTCGCTCACGGGCTGACCAACCGCGAGATCGGCGGCGAGCTGTACATCAGTGACAAGACCGCCAGCGTGCACGTATCGCGGATCCTCAGCAAGCTGGCGGTCCCTAACCGGGCGGCCGCCGCCGCGGCCGCTCAGCGGCTCGGCGTCACACGACCTCAGATGCGCTGCGCCGACTAGCGTCGAGACAGCTTCGGGGTAATGCGCGTCACAAAGAGGGCGCCGCCTTGACCGAGCGGCGCCCTCTTCCCTGGGTTACTGATCCGCGCCTAGGTCGACGCTCGGATTGATGAACTCGTTCACGCCAGAGGCGACCGAGACGGAGTCCTTGCCACCGAGCGTGTTGATCTGCAGTCCATCGTCTGCTGCCTCGCTGCCCGCGACCTGCAACTGGGCCGACAGCCCGCTCACGACCACGTTGCTCCCCACGGTCCCGACATGGACCTTATCCGGACCCTCGGTTCCGTTGGCGATAACGATGTCAGCCTGGCCATCGCCGCCGCCGCCGATGGCGGCGAGGTTGATGTTGGCGTGCTTTAGGTCGGTCCCGGTGAGATCGTTGACGGTGACCACGTCGGACCCGCCGAGCGTGCTTAGTGCCAGGTTCTCAATCCCGTTCATGTCTTGGGTGACGTTGGCCACGTCACGAAACAGACGGACGCGAGAGCCGTTTGCGGATAGATCGATGTTCTCGTTGGCATTTGAGCCGTTGAAGACCAACGTGTCATTGCCGGCCTGGCCCTCGATCGTGTCGCTCCCATCGCCCGGATCCCAAGTGAAGCTGTCAGCCCCGGATCCGAGCAGCGCGACGTCCGTTCCACGTCCGCCATCGACGGAGTCGTTCCCGGTGCCACCGACGAGCTGATCGTTCCCATCACCGCCGCGGATCGTGTCATCTCCGCTCTCGCCGTCGATCGACAGGCTTGTGAGCGACGCTAGGCCGTTGCTCCCCGAGATCGTATCGTTGCCGCCGCGACCCAACACGTCGAGGTTCTCGACGTCGGTGGTGTTCTGCGGCGACGTCGCGGTCCCGGGCGCGAACGTGGTGACCGCCGTTCCGTTGGGGGCGATCCCGATCGTGTCGTCGCCCTGGGTCCCCGAGTAGGTCACCGTATCGGATCCCTCGCCACCATCGATGTCGATCCCCGCGAGGCCCGACACTCCGATGCCGTTGGTGATCGTGTCGTCGCCACCCAGCGTGTTGACCTGGACGGTGTCACCCGGCGAGGCGCTGGTAGCGGCCTCGCCGCCTGAGACCTGCAGCTGGGCCCCCAAGCCGGACACGACGACGTCGCCGGCCGGGTCCGAGCCGACGTCCACATTGTCGGCGCCATCGGTTCCATTGGCGGTGACCGTGTCGGGCTGCCCGTCACCGCTGCCGCCGGTCGCCGACACGTCGACGTTGGCGTGCTGGAGGTCGGTTCCGGCGAGATCGCCAACCGTAACGTCGTCGGTCCCCCCGAAGGTGTTCAGCGCGAGGTTCTCGATCCCGTTCATGTCCTGTGTGATGTTGGCGACGTCACGGAACAGACGGACGCGCGAGCCGTTCGCGGACAGGTCGATGTTCTCGTTGGCATTCGACCCGTTGAAATCCAGCGTGTCGTTCCCGCCCTGGCCCTCGATCGTGTCGCTTCCGTCACCGGGGTTCCAGGTGAAGCTGTCCGCCCCGGATCCGAGCAGCGCGACGTCGCTACCACGACCACCGATGACCGTGTCATTGCCGCCACCTCCGATCAGCGTGTCGTTCCCATCGCCACCGAGCAACGTGTCGTTGCCGGCGCCTCCGTCAACCGTCAGTGCGTCGTTTGCGAACGAGCCGAAGCTGTCATCGACACGCACCTCGTCGTCGCCGCCGCCCGCTTGCACGTTGATCGCCGTGAACGTGCTGCGGTCGAAGCTGAAATCGACCGTTCCATCCTCGCCGACATCGACCTGGAGCGTATTGGGATCGGTCGACGACAGCCGGAGTGCGAGCTTGTCACTCGCCCCGTCGCCC
>DATNKY010000119.1:0-8257 GCA_035603155.1 Solirubrobacteraceae bacterium | reverse complement strand
GCTTCCGGCCGACCGCGCGACGCAGATCATGAAGCTGCAGATCAACGGGATCTCCGAGGTCCCCAAGATGACGCGCGTCTACCCCCGTGACTGGTTCGCCTCGCAGTTGCTCGGCACCGTCCACCGCGACGGCTCGGGCGCCAGCGGGCTGGAGTTCCAATACAACAAGCAGCTGCAGGGAACCAACGGGCTGCGGACGATCGTCAACGACGCGATCGGACAGCCGATCTCGATCGACGACGTGCGGTCGATGCAACCCGGCAAGGGTCTTGCGCTGACGATCGACGGCCCGCTGCAGGAGGAGGTGGAGCAGGTGCTCGCCGGCGTCGGCGCCCAGTACCAGCCCAAGGGCGCCACCGCGATCGTCATGAACCCCAACAGCGGCGCGATCCTCGCGCTCGCTAACTGGCCGCGCGTCAACGCCAATGACCCGTCAGGCGCTCCTGCCTACGCCCAGGCAAACCAGGCGGTCAGCTTCAACTACGAGCCCGGCTCGACCTTCAAGGCGATCACGGTCGCCGGCGCGCTCCAGGACGGCCTCGTTACGCCGAGCACCCCGTTCAACATCCCGCCGGTGCTGCAGGTCGCCGACCGCCAGATCCACGACGCCGAGGCGCACGGCTACGAGACGCTGTCGGTCGCCGGGATCCTGAAGTACTCGAGCAACATCGGCGCCGACCTGATCGGCGCCAAGCTCGGCCCGTACCGCTTCAACCACTGGGTCCACAAGTTCGGCTTCGGATCGACGACCGGCATCGACCTCCCGGGCGAGGACGGCGGGATCATCCTTCCGGTCGACAAGTACTCGGGCTCCTCGATGGGCAACCTGCCGTTCGGCCAGGGCGAGTCGGTGACGCCGATCCAGATCGCGACCGCCTACGCGGCGATCGCCAACGGCGGGATCCTGCGTCCGCCGCACATCGTGCAGTCGATCGGGGGCAAGACAACGCATACCCCGGCCGGCCACAGGATCATCTCGGCGACGACCGCGTCGGAGCTGCGCACGATGCTGATCGGCGTGTTCGGCGACGGCGGCACCGCCTCCGGCGCCGCGATCCCGGGCTACCAGATGGCGGGGAAGACGGGGACCGCGAACATCGCGGTCGACGGCCACTACTCAGACAGCGAGTACGTCGCCTCGTTCGTCGGCATGGTGCCGGCTCATGATCCGAAGCTGCTCGCGCTGGTGGTCGTCGATCAGCCGAAGGGCTCGATCTACGGCGGCTCGGTCGCCGCGCCCGCGTTCCAGAAGATCGTCGGGTGGGCGGTGCCCTACCTGGGCATCTCGCCGCGCTGACCCGCTCCGGGCTCCGAGAGCGCGCCGGCCAGGCGAGCGAGGCGACCGTCCCACTGCCCGCCGACCTCGGCCATCCACGTGACCGCGCTCGACAGCGGCGCCGGGGTGACGTGATAGCGGACATCGCGCCCCGCCTTCTCGCGGTCGAGCAGCCCGGCCTCCGAGAGGGAGTTCAGGTGCTTGGCGACCGCCTGGCGAGAGATCGGAAATGCGGTCGCGAGCTCGGTCGCGGTCGACGGATGCTCGGAGATCGCCGTCAGCAGCCGGCGGCGCATCGGGTCGGCGAGGGCGCCGAACACCGCGCCCGCCTGATCTTCGGTCATCGTCAGGCCGCCACCAGGGCAGGGCCGAATCGCGTCGATCCGTGGCCGCCGAGCGGCACTCCGACCAGGTCGAGGATCTCGAGCGGACGCGTCTCGACGACCCGCAGCCGGGTCCGCGCGTCAGAGGTCTCGGTGATCACGAGCTCGACCCGGGATGCGGGCTCGTCGTCGCGTGCCCACCAGAACGCAAGACAGCCCGTCCCGCCGTCGCGGTCGGCGGCCGGGGCGCTGACCTCCTCGACCCAGCCGGTCCGCACCTCGTCGCCGATCGTGAAGCTCGCCTCGCCGCCGGGGAGCAATTCGAGCTCGACGTCGTCGGCCAGCCAGCCCGACAGCCACTGAGGGTCGGTGATCGCCCGCCAGACGTCGGCGACGGAGGCGGGGAGTGAAAGCTCGCGTTCGATCAGATCGGTCATGGCGCGCTCCTAGCTTGATGTGCAACTCATCAGTTGCAGATATGCTACGTTGATCCGCAACTCAATGGTTGCACCATAGCACCACCTCAAGGAGGATCTCCATGCCACTCGTTCCGATGGTCGTCGAGCAGACCGCCCGCGGCGAGCGCTCGTTCGATATCTACTCGCGGCTGCTCAACGACCGCGTCGTGTTCCTCGGCGGCGTCGTCGACGAGGACGCCGCCAACCTGA
This sequence comes from Solirubrobacteraceae bacterium, assembly GCA_035603155.1. Classification (GTDB taxonomy): domain Bacteria; phylum Actinomycetota; class Thermoleophilia; order Solirubrobacterales; family Solirubrobacteraceae; genus Palsa-465. The sequence goes on along the minus strand of DATNKY010000119.1, from coordinate 5,990 downwards.
TCGTCGCCCAGCTCGTACACCTCGAGTCCGATGATCCCGACAAGGACATCCACCTCTACATCAATTCCCCCGGCGGCTCGATCTACGCCGGGCTGGCGATCTACGACACGATGCAGTTCATCCGCCCCGACGTGCAGACGATCTGCTACGGGATCGCGATGTCGATGGGCTCGCTGCTGCTGGCCGGCGGCGCCGAGGGCAAGCGGATGGCGCTGCCCAACAGCCGGATCCTGATCCACCAGCCCTCGGGCGGGTTCGAGGGCCAGTCGACCGATGTCGAGATCCACGCCAAGGAGATCCTCGCGCTGCGCGCCCGGGTCGATGAGATCTACGCCAAGCACACCGGCCAGTCGATCGAGCGCGTCCACGCCGACATGGAGCGCGACCGGTACTTCACGGGCGAAGAGGCGCTCGCGTATGGGCTCGTGGACCGCGTGCTCGAGCGTCGCCAGCTCAACGGGAGAGCCCACGGTTTCGGCCACGGCTGAGCGCCGGAAGCGCTGGGGGATTTTCGTGGTGATGCCCTGAAGATCCCCAACGCCGGCCGTTCCCACCGGTTGCCGCCCGGGGCGTAAGTACACTCGCTCCGCGATGCGGCTCGATCAACTGATGCCGTGCGCTCCGCCCGGCACCGGGGACGTCGAGATCTCAGATCTCGTCTATGACAACCGCCTCGTGACCCCCGGGGCGCTGTTTTTCTGCGTGGTCGGGTTCACGCGCGACGGTCATGATTTTGCCTACGACGCGGTCTCGCGCGGCGCGGCGGCGCTGGTGGTCCAGCGGCCGCTCGGCCTCGGCGTGCCCGAGATCCAGGTCGAGTCGGTCCGCGCCGCGATGGCCCCCGCCGCGGCGGCGTTCTTCGGCGACCCGACGGCGGCGCTGCAGACGATCGCGGTCACCGGCACGAACGGCAAGACGACGACGGCGTTCCTGGTCCGGGCCGAGCTCGAGGCCGACGGGCGCCAGACGGGGCTGCTGGGGACGGTCAAGAGCGTGATCGGGGGCAGCGAGCGCGAGGTTCAGCGTACGACGCCCGAAGCGATCGACCTGCAGCGCACGTTCCACGAGATGCTCGATCACGGCGACCGAGCCTGCTCGATGGAGGTCTCATCGCACGCACTCGAGCTGCGGCGCGCCGATGCGATCCACTTCGCGGCCGCGGTCTTCACCAACCTGACGCAGGATCACCTCGACTTCCATCCCGACATGGAGGCGTACTTCAACGCCAAGCGGATGCTGTTCGCGGATCTCGCGCCGCGCGCGGCGATCGTCAACCTCGACGACCCGTATGGCGCACGATTGGCGAGCGAGCTCGAGCACCCGATCACGTACGCGATCCGCGCAGATGCGGCCGCGTACCGCGCGACGGACGTCACCACCGATATCGGCGGCTCGACCTTCACCGCCCACACGCCGGACGGCGAGCTGACGCTGAGCTCGCCGCTGCGGGGCGAGTTCAACGTCTACAACGTCCTCGGGGCGCTGGCGGCCGCACGCTCGGTCGGGGTGCCGGCGGCCACCTGCACGGCGGCAATCGCGACCGCAGGTCAGGTTCCCGGCCGGTTTGAGACGATCGACGCCGGTCAGCCGTTTGCGGTCGTGGTCGATTACGCGCACACGCCGGACTCGCTCGAGAACGTCCTGTCCGCCGCCCGCGGGCTGACGGACGCCAACCTGATCGCCGTGTTCGGGTGCGGCGGTGACCGAGACCGCGGCAAGCGGCCGATGATGGGCGAGATCGCGAACAGGCTCGCGGACCGCGTGATCGTGACGTCGGACAATCCCCGCTCGGAAGAGCCCGCCGCCATCGTCAACGAGATCCTGGTCGGCGCTGGACCGGGCGTCGAGCATGAGGTCGACCGCTACGCGGCGATCGCGCGCTCGATCGAGTCGGCCGAGCCGGGGGACGTCGTCGTGATCGCGGGCAAGGGCCACGAGCAGGGCCAGGAATTCAAGGACGGGTACAAGATCCCGTTCGACGACGCGACCGTCGTGCGCGAGATCCTCGGCGTCACGGCCGCGGGTGCCGGAGCCCACGGCCGATGAAGCGGTGGACAGCGCAGCAGGTCGCCGCGGCGGCCGGCGCGAGCCTGATCGCGGCGCCACCGCAGCCGGGCGGCCCCGAGCTGGTCACGATCGACTCGCGTGAGGCGGGCCCCGGAGCGCTGTTCGTCGGGCTCGCCGGACAGACACACGACGGCGGCCGATTCGCCCCCGCCGCGCTCCAGAACGGCGCCTGGGGCACGCTGACGACCCCCGAGCACGCCGATCTGGCGGCGCGGGACCCCGGCGGCGGCGCCGTGCTGGCCGCCCGCAATCCGCTCGCAGCGCTCCAACTACTCGCCACCGCGTGGCGGCGACAGCTCAACGCCGACGTGATCGGCGTCACCGGGTCGACCGGCAAGACCTCGACCAAGGACCTGCTGTCAGCGCTGCTCGCCGGCCGCCGTCACGCGGTCGCCTCGCGGGCGAACTTCAACACCGAGATCGGCCTGCCGCTCGAGATCCTCGCGGCGCCCGCGGACACAGACGTGATCGTGCTCGAGATGGCGATGCGGGGGATCGGGCAGATCGCCGAGCTGGCGGCGATCGCCGAGCCCGACGTCGGGGTGATCGTCAGCGTCGGCCCGGTCCACCTCGAGCTGCTCGGGACGGTGCAGCGCGTCGCCGCCGCCAAGGCCGAGCTCATCGAGGGTCTGGCGCCGGGGTCGGCAGCGATCGTGCCGGCCGGCGAGCGGCTGCTCGACCCCCATCTCCGCGACGATCTCGAGACGGTCACGTTCGGACCTGCAGGAGACGTGCGAATGATCTCCGAGCAGGACCGACGCGTCGTGATCGACGCCCGCGGCGAGCGGATCGAGCTCGAAGTGCCCTTTGCGCAGGCGCATCTGCGCACTGACCTGCTCGCGGCGGTCGCCGCCGCGCAGGCGGTCGGGGTCACGCCCGCGGGCACCGTGGAGCTCAAGCTGACGCCGGGTCGCGGCGAGAGCGTCACGCTCCCCGGCGGCGTGACGATCATCGATGGCTGCTACAACGCGAACCCGATGTCGATGCGCGCGGCGCTCTCAGACCTTGCGGACACGGCCGCGCGCACCGGTGCCGCGCGGCGCGTCGCCGTCCTCGGAGACATGCTCGAGCTCGGGCCCGACGGGCGCGGCTACCATGCCGCCCTCGGGGGTCAGGCCAACGACGCCGGCGTCGATCTGCTCGTGACCGTGGGGCCGCTTGCGGCCGCGATCGGCGACTCGTTCGATGGCGAGGCCGTCGCGGTCGCCGACGCGCAGGAGGCGGCGGCCGTCGTCCCCGAGCTGCTCGCCGAGGGCGACCTCGTGCTGGTCAAGGGCTCGCTCGGCGTTGGTCTCAAGCTCGTCTGCGACACGCTCGCCGCGGAAGCCCGGGCCGCCTGATGGGATCCGCATCTGGTCCCGTGCTGATCGCCGGGACGGCCTCGCTGCTGATGTGCCTGTTCTTGAGTCCGAAGTTCATCGAATTCCTGCGCAACCGCGAGTTCGGGCAGAACATCCGCGAGGAGGGTCCCCAGGGCCACAAGACAAAGGCCGGCACGCCGACGATGGGCGGGATCATCATCTTCGCCGCGATCGCGATTCCGTTCCTGCTTCTGTCGCACCGCGGCTGGGAGGCGATCGGGGTGTTCGGGGCGGCGGTCGCGTGCGCGCTGCTCGGCTTCGCCGACGACTACACGAAGATCGTCAAGCGCCGCTCGCTCGGTCTGCGCGCGCGCACCAAACTGGTGGTGACGATCGCGATCTCGATTGGCCTGTGGTGGGTGGCCACGCAGAAGGCCGGCATCGCGGAGGCGGTCTACATCCGCCCGTTCGACATCACGATCGACCTCGGCCCGCTGTACCCGGTATGGGTGTACCTCGTCGTCGCTGGGACGACGACCGCGGTCAATTTCACCGATGGGCTCGATGGTCTCGCCGCCGGCTGCACCGCGATCGTGCTGCTCGCCTACATCGGGATCACGTTCATCTCCGGCGGCCAGCACGATCTGGCGCTGCTCGCCGCATGCCTGGTCGGCGCGTGCATCGGGTTTCTGTGGTTCAACAGCTTCCCGGCGAGCATCTTCATGGGCGACACCGGCTCGCTGGGACTCGGGGGCGCGATCGCCGGGCTCGCGATCATGACCCGGACCGAGGTGCTGCTGATCCTGCTCGGCGGGATCTTCGTGATCGAGGTCCTGTCGGTGGTCATCCAGGTGTTCTCGTTTCAGACGTTTCGCAAGCGCGTCTTCCTGATGGCGCCGATCCACCACCATTTCGAGCTCCTGGGCTGGTCGGAGACGAAGATCATCCTGCGCTTCTGGATCGTCGCGGCGGCGCTCGGGGCGATCGGCTTCGTGCTCTACCAGCTCAGTATCCGTGGCTGAGATCCGGGGTCCGCTCAGGCGGTGCGGATGAGGGCCCGGCGACGGCCATGAAGGCGCGGCCGCCGCTCCCCGGCGGGCCGTACCTGGTCGTCGGTCTGGCGCGCTCGGGAGTCAGCGCAGCGCTCGCTCTACGCGCCCGCGGGGAGGAGGTGATCGGATGCGATGCGGGCGCACGGACGGACCCCGCCCTCGCCAGAGCAGCCGGAAGGCTTTCGGCGGCGGGTGTCGAAGTCCACCTTGATGCGTCAGGCGACGCCATTGCCGCCCGCGCCAGGACGCTCATCAAGAGCCCCGGCGTACCCGCAAACGCCCCCGTCGTGGCGGCGGCGCGAGCCGGTGGCATGCCCGTGCTTGGGGAGATTGAGCTCGCCTGGCGGCTGGTCGGAAACGAGTTCGTCGCGGTGACCGGGACCAACGGCAAGACGACCACGGCGGAATGGATCGGGCACATCCACCGCGAGGCGTCGGTGCCGGTGGCGGTGGTCGGGAACGTCGGCACCGCGGCGACGTCGCTGGCCGGGCAGATCGCCCCTGACGCGACCGTCGTGTGCGAGGTGTCCTCGTTTCAGCTCGAGGACACCGTTGCGTTCGCGCCCGAGGCAGCGGCGCTGCTCAACCTCGAGCCAGACCATCTCGACCGCCACGGGTCCTACGAGGACTACGTCGCCGCCAAGCTGAGGATCTTCGCCAACCAGGGTCCCGATGACATCGCCGTGATCGCGGACGATCTCGAACTGGGCGGTGTTGGGGGAGGCGCCCGACGACTGCGATTCGGGGCCACCAAGGAGGCCGCGATGTCGCTGCGTGACGGCGAGCTCTACTGGCTTGGACGGCCGCTGCTGCGCGACTCCGAGATCTCACTGCCGGGCGAGCACAACCGTGCCAACGCGATGGCCGCGGCGACAGTCTGCCTCGCTCGCGGGATCGATGAGCGTGCGGTCGCGCACGGGCTGGCGACCTTTGCCGGCGTACCGCACAGGCTCGAGCTGATCACCGTTCGCGACGGCGTCTCGTACGTCAACGACTCCAAGGCGACCAACGTTGCGAGTACCCTCGTCGCGCTGCGCAGCTACGCGGGCGGCATCCACCTGATCGCCGGCGGCACCGGCAAGCAGCAGGACTTCAGCGCGCTCGCGCCGCTCGTCTCGCAGCGGTGCGCGGCGGTGTACCTGATCGGCCAGGCCACGGACGAGCTGGCTGTCGCGCTGGCCCCGGCCGGGGTCGCGATCCACCGCTGTGGCGCGCTCGAGCGGGCAGTCGCCGCCGCAGCAGCCGCAGCGACCGAGGGCGACACGGTGCTGCTGTCCCCGGCGTGCGCTAGCTACGACCAATACTCGAACTTCGAGGCGCGGGGAGACCATTTCCGCTCGCTCGTGGAGGCGCTCCGATGACCCGGCGCCGAGTGGCGCCGCCGCTCGAGCACCGGATCTTGATGACTGCGACCCTTTGCCTGCTCGCGTTCGGGGCGGTGATGGTCTACAGCGCCTCCTCGCCGCTCGGGGTCCTCAACGGCCAGGGCAGCGGCACTGGCGACTTCGTCCGCTACCTCGTGTTCGGCGGGCTCGGGCTGGCGGCGATGCTCCTGCTCGAGCGGCGAGGC
>DATNKY010000570.1:0-2565 GCA_035603155.1 Solirubrobacteraceae bacterium | reverse complement strand
TGACCGAACTGATCGCCGCGACGCGCGCCGAACGCGCGCACCGGATCGAGCTCGGCCCGCTGAGCCGAGCCGAATCAGACCAGCTGATGGCCGGCGAGGAGGTCGGCGAGGGCTGGCGAGCGAGCCTCCACGCACAGAGTGGCGGCAACCCCTTCTACCTCGAGCAGCTTCTGCGCTCGAGACGGCTCGAGGCTGAGCGGCCGTCCGGGCCCGGCACCGGGCCGTTCGGTGGGCGGCTCGACACGTTGAGCGGGAGGATTTCGGAGGAGGTGGCGGTCACGATCGCGCGGGAGGTCGACGCTCTCCCGTGGCTCGCCCAGGCGGTCCTGCAAGCGGCGGCGGTCGCCGGCGAGCCGTTTGAGCCCGATCTCGTTGCAGAGATCGCCGACGTCGCCGAACCCGACGCGCTGCTCTCGCTGGACGAGCTTCAGGCCCGGGACCTGATCCGACCGACCGCGGTCGCGCGCGAGTTTCGCTTCCGCCACCCGCTCGTCCGGGCGGCCGTTTACGGGTCGCTCAAAGGCGGGTGGCGGGTGGCCGCGCACGCGCGGGCGGCGCGAGCGCTCGCCCGCCGCGGCGCCTCGGCGGCGGCCTGTGCGCCACACGTCGCGCAATCGGCGCGTCGCGGCGACGACGAGGCGATCTCGCTGCTGGTCGAGGCGGCGCGGGCCGCGACCGGGCGAGCGCCGGCAAGCGCCGCCCGCTGGCTGGCCGCTGCCGCCCGGCTCGCGCCCGAGCGGGGCCCGGGCAGCGAGCGGCGGCTCGAGTTGATGCCCGAGCTCGCGGGTGCGTTCGCCTCGATCGGCGCGCTCGAGCAATGCCAGGAGGTTCTCGTCCAGGCGCTCGACGTGCTCCCCGAGGCGATCGATGAGCTGCGGACCGCGCTGATCGCCGGCTGCGCGCAGGCGGAGATCTTTCTCGGTCGCTACGAGCAGGCACGAGCGCGCCTGGTGCGCGCGATCGACGAGGTTGGCGACGAGATCTCCCCGGCGCGCGTGCAGCTCGAGCTCGCACTCGCCGCGTACGGGACGTACGCGAACGATCTTGACCTGGCCGTCCGGTTCGCGGCGAGCGCGCGGGCTCACGCCAGCGCGCTTGGCCGTCAAGCATTGCACGCGACCGCGCTGTCGATCCTGAGCCTCTCGTCGTACGCGGCGGGAGAGATCGAGGACGCGCAGGACGCCCATTCGTCGGCATGTGCGCTCGTCGACGAGCTCTCGGACGGGTCGATCTCCCGCCGCGTCGAGATGATGTGGTTCCTGGGCTGGGCCGGCTGGTTCCTCGGCCGCTACGGGACCGCCGAGGCGCACTTCTCCCGTGGGATCGCTGTCTCGCGGGCGTACGGCGATGCGCGGCTGCTGATCGAAATGACCGTCGGGCGCACGATCGCGCTGACCTGGCTCGGACGGCTCGGCGAAGCCGTGGCGCTCGGCGAAGAGGCGCTGGAGGCCGGCCAGCTAAGCAACAGCCCGAACAGGCTGATGTGGTGCAACATCGCGCGTTGCCTTTCGCTGACCGCGGCGGGCGATCTCGACGCCGCGCTGCGAGCCGGCGAGGAAGCGGCGGCGATCGCTCGCGAGGTCGGAGTCTCGGTCGTCTCGGCGGGCGCCGGATGGACCTGCGCTGCCGTGCTGATCGAGGCCGGCGAGCACCAGCGTGCGGTGGACGTTTTGCTCGAGCTGCTCGGCGGGCCCGGGCTGTCGGGCTACTACGCCGGCATGCGGCCCTTCTGCTACGGCCTCCTGACGCGGGCCGAGATGCGGCGCGGCAACGCCGCGGGCGCCCGCGAATGGGCGCGGCGCTCGGCGGCCAGCGCCTACGAGATCGGCCTCGCGCAGCGGGCCATCGAGGGGTTTGACCGAACCGGAGCCCCGATCAACGCCGCGCGGGCCCGGCTGGTCGCCGGCAAGGCGCTCGGCGCAGCCGGGGATCGCGAGCGAGCCGGGGCCGAGTTGCGCCGCGCCGAGCAGTCGTTCGCCGAGTTCGGCGCTCGTCGGCTTCAGGCTGAGGCGGTGCGCGAGCTTCGACGCATCGGCCGGCGGGTCCGGAGCACCGGGCGCCGCGGGGCAGGCGGGATGGGCGGCGCCGGCGGCGCTGACAAGCTCGCGTCGCTGTCGGGGCGCGAGCGCGAGGTGGCCGAACTGGTCACGGCGCGTAAGACCAACCGCGAAATCGCCGCCGACCTCTACCTGAGCGAGAAGACAATCGAGAGCCACCTGTCGAGCGTGTTCGTCAAGCTCGGTGTCAACTCGCGTGCGGATGTCGCCCGCGCGGTCGAGCGGAACCGTGCGCAGCGGCGCGTCGAGTAGCTGACAGCCGCCACCGGCGGCTGACCCCGAATCGCCGTCGCGACACTCGATTGGGGGTGTCGGTACCGGGACCCTCCCCGATGTGCGTCCTGGGTCGCGCATCCAAGATGCTTGCCATGTCAGCCGTCACCACATTCCGGGGCGCAATCGCCGAGGGCGCGGACGCCGAGCGTCTTCGCCACCTGGCATCGCGCAGTGCGGCACCGCCTTCGAAGCGGTGGCCGCCCGAGGGCCTGGTGCTGTTCGCCGAGGTCGA
>DATNKY010000509.1:0-3098 GCA_035603155.1 Solirubrobacteraceae bacterium | reverse complement strand
GTCCGCTTGGGCTCTGGCCGTTCGTCGTGCCGCCGATTCTTCATGCTGGTATCTGGGGGTAGGTCGCGTGGCTGCTTGCCAAGCATGGCTTTATTCATCGACTGCCAAACACCCTTGCCGCCAGGGAGTCGCGGTACTCGCTACTGATCAACTTCTAAATACCGCACCCGTGGGATCGGTGGCGAACCTGACGTTCCCTACCATCGCCGCACGCTCGACCTGCCGGCGATGCGAACGCGCGACGGCAAGGGATGCGTACCGGATCAACGCTTTGGAATCTGGTTCGTGCAAACAGACGACGAGTTCTCTCCCCCGCTGCTCCGTTGTCGTCGCCAGACCGGGCGCGAGTTCGTGGCAGCTTGTTCCGTGATCCAAAACTCCGGAGCGGGAGTCGCGGCCCACGCCAGCGGGGACGCCGAGGACGGGCTGCAGTGCGTAGATTGCAGCTATGAAAGAGTTGCGAGGAGCCGCGGCGACGCTTGTGCCGGCGCCGCTCGCACAGTGCCTTGCTCTGGTCGAGGCGGTTGACGAATACCCGGTCTGGTATCCGGAGGTCGTACGCGCGGTCGAGGTGCTCGAGCGCGACGCGAGTGGCCTGCCCAGCAGGGCGCAGACCAAGTTGCATCTGTCGGCTGGGCCGGTGACGAAGGACTTCGACCTGCTGATGGCCGTCACGGTGAAGCCACCGGCTACCGTCAAGCTCGCCAAAGTCGGCGGAACCGCGAAGTTCGACGTCACCTGGCGCCTGACCGAAGGAGAGAACACGCGCATCGAGCTCGAACTCGACGCGAGTCTCGACGTCCCGCGCTTCCTTCCGGTCGGCGACGTTGGTAACTCGGTGGCACAGGGCTTCGTTTCGGCTGCCAGCGCAGAGCTCGCGCGCCGGGCAGTCGGTTAACTTCCAGGCCGCAGCACGCTATGTATGGCGCGAGGCACAGGCCGGCTCGGCCTGTCTCTGCCCTCCACTTGCGAGGCACCTACCTAGCCAGCGGGCTCGTCGATGCCTGCCACAAAGATCATCCGGCGTTTGACCGCGGCGGCGCGAAACGCGAACGCTTTGGCATACTCCGGCGACGCGTACCAGCTCTTGAGGGCCTTCATGCTGGGGAATTCCGCAACGATCACGGTCTGGGGCGGCGGCTCTTTCACCGGCCAATCGGCTTCGATCACTTCGGCGGGCGACCCCCTGACGAGGTACCGGCCACCGAAATCGGCGATCACTGCCGTCGCTCGGGTGCGGTAGTTCTCCCACGCCTCAGCGTCAAGGACTTCGACCTGTGAGATGAGGTAAGCGGTCACCGGGTCTCCTCTCGTCATGTTGAACGCCACAGGAGGTTGTCGCTGACCGGTTCCCGCGTCATCACACGATCGGGCCGGATCTAGGGGCGGCTGGTCGCTGGGTTTAGAAACGGCACGTTCGTGCCATGCCGGGGGCTGCGCGTCGTATCAGCCTGGGTGGTGTGCCGGCGCACACCCTCGACCACAGCAAATCGAATGAGAGGCGTCGTTCGTTGCCACCAGAGGTGGCGTTTGGAGGGACGGGACTGGCTTTCGCGGGCGTCACGTTCGCGGCCGGGGCACCGACACCGCTGTTGGTCTTGTTCGAGCATCAATGGGGCTTCCACGCCGGAATCTTGACCGTCGCGTTCGCGATCTACGCATTCGGTCTTCTCCTTTCGTTGCTCGTTGTGGGCTCGCTATCGGACTACATCGGCCGCAGGCCAGTCCTGATCGGAGCCCTTTCGGTTCAGCTGCTCGCGATGGCGATGTTCTTCTTCGCGTCCAACATCGAGTGGGTGATTGCCGCGCGCGCCGTCCAAGGCCTCGCAACGGGCGCGGCGTTCAGCGCATTCACGGCAGCGCTCGTAGAGCTCGCCCCACCTCGGCATAGAGAACTGGGAGCAGTCATTGGTAGCGTCGCGCCGGCGGGCGGAATCGGACTCGGCGCGCTACTGACAGGCGCCGCTATCCAGTTCACCGGGGCGCCGGCGAAGATCGTCTTTGCCGGTCTCGCCCTTGTCACGTCGCTCGGGATCGGTGTTGCGTTCCTCTCGGCGGAGACGGTTATCCGCCGCCCGGGTGCTCGGCGCGCCTCGCGCCCGAACCTCTCGGTCCCGAGACCGGCCGTGCGGGAATTTGTCGCCGCGGTTCCGGTACAGATCGGGGCCTGGATGTTCGTAGGACTCTTCCTGGGTCTGATTCCGACCATCATTCGCGGACTCTTCCACATCAACAGCGGGCTGCTGATCGGAGCGACGGTGTTCGCCGAGCCGGGCGCGGCGGCCATCGTGGGCCTGTTCATCGGCGGCTTATCACCTCGCACCAGCAATCAGTTAGGAGGAGCAACGATCATCGTCGGGAGCGCCGTGGTGATAGCCGGCATCGCCGCAAGAGTGCTGTCGCTGCTGGTGATCGGTGGGCTGATCGGCGGAGTCGGATGGGGGTCCTCGTACTCGGGCACGTTGCGGATGCTTAGTCCCCTCGCACAGCCCGACCAGAGAGCCGGACTGTTCGCGGCCGTGTTCACCGTGGCATACCTCGCGTTTGGCGTCCCCGTGATCGTCGCCGGCCAGCTGATACCGCAAGCAGGGCTCTCCTCGACCACGACCGGCTACTGCGTCGCGATCGTCGCCGTCGCAACCACTGGACTGATCGCTCAGTCCGGCGCAGCTCGTCGTCGCACGCGGGCTGACGCGGTCGAGCCGCGACTGGACGGCGACAACGGGCTCGTGCGCGGATCGTCGGGACGTCTATCACGCGGGGCGAGTTCAGAGACGGGATGCCCCCAGACCTTGGAAGCACGCCGGAGTCGAACTTGACAGACCCGATCGGATACTGACCGCGAAGCGACTGGGCTCGTCCACCAGTCGCACAGCGCGCAGCACCCGGCCCGCGCTCCCATTGCCGCTCAATCGCGCCGAGGACGCGAAACGCGGGCTGGTAGGACTCCCGTTTGGTGACGGCAGCGCATGCGCCCCACGGGGGTGCCGGCGGTGTTCGCCTGATCTGGGTCGCCGCTCGCGAGCCGCCTGACTCGACGCGCGGACGACGCCATGGGACTTGACGTCGCACCCGCCGGCGTGGCGGGCCTTTTGGGG
>DATNKY010000307.1:0-4616 GCA_035603155.1 Solirubrobacteraceae bacterium | reverse complement strand
GAGCCGCGGTCTCGGCGGCGGCGATGTCGCGGCGGGTGATCGCGTCGGCGATCCGCGTGTGTCCCTGCGCGCACTCGACCGACCACTCGCTGTCAGGAAAGTCGCGCTGGCGCAGCGTGCCGATCAGCGTGAACACGTCCTCGATCAACTCCTTCAAGCGAGGATTCGCCGCAGCGTCGGCGATCGCCCGGTGAAAGCTGAAGTCCCACTCATGGAATCCGGGCTGGTCGCCCCGCTGGGCGCACCGAAGTGATAGCTCGGCAGCGTCGCAGATCTGCTCGAGATCGCTACCACTCACGCGCTCGGCGACGCTGCGAACGGCAAACACCTCAAGCGCTTCGCGGACCTCGTATGCCTCGCGGATCGCGCTGCGCGAAGGGCGCACCACGCGCCCCCCGCGGACGCCGTCGGGTTCGATCACTCCGATTCGTCGCAGCCGCAGCAGCGCCTCGCGAACGGGGGTCTTGCTGACGCCGAGCCTCTCGGCGATCCCTGACTCGGTCACACGCGCGCCGGGCGCCAGCGTCTTGTCCATGATCGAGTTGCGGATCGCTTCGTAGACGGCGTCAGCGAGCGGCTCAGGAGCTTCGAGTGGCTGAAACTGGAGCTCTGGCATTGCACCGCCCTATTCGACTGCCGCAAAGAAGGTCAAGCGGGCCGCTCTGACCGACACCTCAACAGCCCAGATTACCTCTCGCAGGTGTCAAAGTCTTTGCTGCACAGCGGACCATCCCCGGGCAGCCACAAGCGCCCAACGCCCGTCTTCATATGCTATCATACCGCATCTGCTGGCAACCATCGGCGGTGGCGGTAAGAGACATCAGGGCTTCGCCGAGGAAAGGACCCGCCGTGCAAGCAACCCTGCTGGCTTCGGATCTCGGCTTTCCCGAGGGCCCGGTCGTAATGCCCGATGGAGCGATCGTCTTGTGTGACGGGAACACGGGCGAGTTGTTGCGATGGTCGGACGGCAAAGTCGACAGCTACGTCGGCACCGGTGGCTCGCCGTGGGGTGCGGTGCTCGGCAGCGACGACGCCGTCTACGTCACCCAGGGTGGAAACGTCCCCGGCAGCGGTGATACGAGCGCCGTATGCGGCATCCAGCGTGTCCGGTCGGACTCGTCGGTCGAGTTGCTCATCTCGGAGGTCGCCGGCCGCATCCTGGCGGCGCCGAACGACCTCGCATTCGGACCCGACGGACGTCTCTATTTCACCGAGTCGGGGACCGAGGGGGATCCGCGAGTCGATGTCCCGACGCCCGGGAGGCTGTTCGTCGTCGATTCATCGGGCGACGGCGAGATGCTGCTGGAGCGCGCGAACGTCTACCCCAATGGGATCGCGTTTGACGCCAACGGCAACCTCTACTGGACCGAGTCGATGGGTCACCGGGTTTGCCGGTTCGAAAACGGACAGGCTATGACCTTCAGCCAGCTGACCGATGGTCACGTTCCCGATGGAATGGCATTCGCCCAGGACGGCCGATTGTTCGTGTGCACGACGATTTCCGGCGGGCTCACGGTGCTGTCTGAAGACGGTGAGATCCTCGAGGAGATCGAGCTAGGTGAGCACGCGACGAACTGCATCTTCGACGGGTCGATGCTCTATGTGACGGCGACCAAGGTGGCGGATCTTGACGCCAATCAGCGCACCGGCACGTTCTGGCGCGTTGACACGGACGCTACGGGCCTCCCATTGATCCCAGGCAAGTTGTAACAGTGTCGGAGCGCTAGCCAGAGGTGATTCCTGGACCCGTCCTGGAGCGCGACCTCGTCGGTTACGGCCGGACTCCTCCCAAGATCTCCTGGCCGGACGATGCCCGAGTGGTGGTGAACGTCGTGTTCGTCTACGAGGAAGGATCTGAGTATTCGGTCCTGTGGGGAGATGACCGCAACGACGGCTGGGGCGAGTATGCCGACCCCGGCGTCCAGCCGCCGCAGCGCGACCGCGGCACCGAAGCACACTATGAATACGGGAGCCGTGCCGGCATCTGGCGCCTGGCGCGGATCGCCGACTCGTTCGCGATCCCGGTGACAGTGTCGGCGACGGCGGTTGCCCTCGAGCTGAACCCCGCGGTTGCCGAGTGGATGCGCGAGCGCGACCACGACCTGCTCGGCCACGGATGGCGCTGGATCGAGGCCTGGACGCTGTCTCGCGAGCAGGAGCGCGACCAGCTCACCGCGGCCGTGGAGACCTACGAGCGCGTGCTCGGCAGCCGACCGCCGGGCTGGAACTGCCGCGGGTGGCCGAGCGAGAATACGCTCGAGCTGCTGAGCGAGGAAGGTGGCTTCGTCTACCACTCCGACGCTTGTGCGGACGACCTGCCCTACTACGAGCCCTGCCGGGACGTTCCATTTCTCGTAGTTCCCTACAGCAAGACCTACAACGATTCGCGGTTTCTGATGAACCCCGGTTTCGCGAGCCCGCGGGACTACCTCGACACGCTCGTCATGGGCCTCGACGAGCTGGTCCACGAGGGTGAGCAGCGTCAGACGATGATGACCGCCGTGTTCCATGCGCGCTGGTCGGGCCAGGCCGCGCGCGCCGCAGTGCTGCGAGCCTTCCTCGAGCACGCCGCCGCCCAGCCGGCCGTGCGCTTCATGCGCCGCGCCGACATCGCGGAGTGGTGGCTCGCGCGCTATCCACCGCGATGACGATTCGCACCCAACCGGAACGGATCAGCGTGTTCAGTGCGTGTCTGCCGGGGTGGGAAGCCGGCAAGGTTATTGACAGCGCCGCAGCGCTCGGCATTTGCACGGTGGAGTGGGCAAGCGGACCTGGACACGCGATCGAAGTGCCGGATCGGGGGCGGCACATCCGGGAGATGTGCGAGCGGGCGGGAGTCACGATCGCAGGCATCTCTGTCCAGGATCCCGATGTGACGCTCGAGACGCCCGCGCTCGCCAAGCGACACGTCGAACTCGCGACCGCGCTTGGAGCCCCACACGTCAGGCTGCTCGCGCCGGCGTATCGCGGCGGTTCGCTGGGGGCGGAACAGAAGCGTGCGCGCCTCGGGCTCGACGAGCTCCTCGAATTGGCCGCGCCTGCCGGCGTCGCGGTGCTCGTAGAGACGTCTCCGGGGACGCTGGCCCCGACTCCAGAGCTGGCCGTTGCGCTCGTCGAGCACCAATCGCCTGACCTCGCCGGGGTCCTGTACGACCCCGGGAACATGGTGATCGAGGGTCACCTCGACCCGGTGCTCGCGATCGCATGTCTGGGTGCTCATCTGCGTCACGTGCACGTTAAGAACATCGCGTGGTCACACAGCAAAGGCAGCTGGCGCTGGCGGCATGCGACGCTCTCGACGGGCATGCTCGACTGGCGACCGATCGTGAGTGCACTCGCCGCCGCTCGCTACGAGGGCAAGTTCTCGATTGACCACCTTGGCGGCGAGGTCACTGCCGCGAACCTCGAAGCGGAGACCGCCCTGCTGCGGGACCTCGTGGCCGACGGCTTTGGCGCTGACAGCGCCGGCTCACCAACCTCGAGCTCGGAAGGAGACCCGCGATCCAAGGTAAACGCCTGAGCGGCCGCGTCGCGACGGTGACCGGAAGCGCGTCCGGATTGGGACGCGCGATCGCGATCAGGCTCGCCGACGAGGGCGCCTCGGTAGTGATCTCCGACGTCCGAACCGATCCCCGCGAAGGTGGCGACCCGACTGAGACGGTGATCGCTTCCAGAGGAGGAAGCTGCGTGCGCATCGATGCCGACGTTGCGCGCTGGGAGGACGTAGATCGTCTCGTCTCGGAAACCGTCGACCGTTTCGGCCGGCTCGACGTGATCGTCAACAACGCGGCGATCGCCGGTCCGGCGTCCAAGCCTCTGCTCGACACAAGCGAGGAGGATTGGGACGCGATCATGGCGGTCAACCTCCGCGGCGTGTTCCTGTGCTGCAAGCGAGCGATCGCCGAGATGATCGAGCAGGAGCCGATCAACGATGTGCGCGGGCGCGTGATCAACATCTCATCCCAGCACGGGATGGTGGGCTCGCCGGGGCACGTCGCCTACTCGACGAGCAAGGGTGGCGTCATTAATCTCACCCATCAACTCGCCGTCGACTACGGTCGCGCCGGGATCCTCGTCAATGCGGTCGCGCCCGGCAAAATCATGACCGGCTCACCCGAGCAGGTAAACCCGGCTGCGACCGCGTACTCCGAGGCGCGGACGCCGTTCTCGCGCCTTGGCCGGCCCGAGGACGTCGCGGGAGCGGCGGCATTCCTGGCCTCCGACGACGCGCGCTACGTCTCCGGCACCAATCTGCTCGTCGACGGCGGGTGGATGGCCTACTGATGACGGACGTCGCGCAGACCGGCACCGGCCGGCTCAAGGTCGGGATCATTGGCGGCGGCTGGATCGCTCGCCGTCACGTTCCCGCGATCGACGCCGCCCCCGAGGTCGAGCTTGTCGCGGCCTGCGATGCCGATGTTGAGCGGGCGCACGCGATCGCCGACCCCCGCGGAGCGCACGCATATCAGGATTGGCGCGAGCTGCTCGAGCGCGAGCAGCTCGATGCGATCTGGGTCTGTACCCCGCCCGGGGTGCATCGCGAGCCGACGGTCGCGGCGCTCGAGCGAGGGGTACATGTCTTTCTGGAGAAGCCGCTCGCTCGGAGTGCTGCTGAC
>DATNKY010000007.1:0-12031 GCA_035603155.1 Solirubrobacteraceae bacterium | reverse complement strand
TGGTACGAGCAAGGCAGGTGGCACGGCCCGGTCCACCACAACGCGCATCTCCCTTCGCCACCCAGCGCCGGAGTGGACGCGGCTGGCAAGCAAGCCACCGAAGCTGCACAGGCTCAACCCCACTGATACGGGTACCTCTCGTTGTGTAGATTCGCTGTCCCGGGTCCACGCCTCCGCTGTCTGCGGTGTCATCGGATGACAGGCAGTTGTTAGCTCACGGCGTAAGGGTTCACGGGCAGCGAGCCGCGGCAGGCTCAGATCCTGCCTCAGGCGCACAACGCCCGCGAGAAGATGCCGCACGGTTTGACTTTGCCAACGAGTTCTCGACTGCTGACCGTGCTTGGGATGTGGTCGTCAAGTTCTCGGCCTTTGGTCGTCTCAGCCGGGGTAGCCAGGGATACTCAGGGCTGCAAGACGCGACTAAGCAGACCGGACATGAAGGGGCGTTTCGACAGCGACAGCTGGCGGCCACCGAAATCGACCCAAATACCGGGTCCCGCCGTAAGCGTATCCGGGACGTTTAGCCAGTGGTCGTCGGCGCGCCGGTGCGGATACGCCGTCACAAAAGTCCCTGCGGTCGGCGTCGCGCCAAAGGAGGAGTCACCTCGGTCCTAATACCAGCTCTGAGAATCGCAGTCTGAGCGAGACTGATTGCATCGTCATCGCAGATGCCGCGTTCTCTAGCTGCGCTGAGAATGGCGTTGCCGATGATGGTGAGCTGTTGGTTAGTCATGACAAGACCCCAGCGCTTGCATGTGGGGAGCGCGTCTTGTCATTACTTCGACCGATCAGCGGATCTCCTTGAGTACCTCGGGCCAGACGTAGCTGGCAACGAAAATGCGACCACCCCGGTACGCGAGCACATGAATCGGACCCGGGCGAGTTGCGTGCGGGTCCGGATCGGGAGCCGTCGCGTCCGCGTCAAACGGGCTGACCTCGACTCCGTGCTTGCGGCAGGCTCGACGGGCGAAGGCGACGGAGCGCAAGGGACGGAGCATGAGCTTCGAGCGGACCTAGTCGCGAGCCGCGAGCCTCGACCGCGTCCAGGGCGCTGATGACGCCGAGCTTGCCGGGGCGTTGCGATCCTCGGCTCAGGCCGCTAACCGGCCCGCACGAGCGATCGAACGGAAGGGCATCCTGCCCACTCCGCTCACCTCGGACGTTCCAGCAAAATCCCTGCTAATCCCACCTTTTTCAGAAGAGCCCTCTGTCGGACTCGAACCGACGACGCCTTCCTTACCATGGAACGGGGACAGCGCCAGCAAGTCCCTGCATATCAGCACTTTCTGGATCAGGCGATAGACGAGCCGTGACATCTTTGTGACATGGATGGCATCTGGAGTGCTCGCCAAATATGGCGGGCGCTCTTGCGTTGGGGGCTCAAGGCTCGGCAATCGTCACAGCCGTCGAGCGCGGGTCATCCCACATCGCCATCGGACGTCAAGTCTCGGCAACCCTGCTTACGATCGGTTGACAACAACGTTTAGGAGGTCGTCGTGGAACGCGAGGAAGAGATCGAGATCGTGAGCACGGTACGTCTTATCAAGGCGGCGCTCGGCGCCGGACAGCTTGATGCTGAAGGTCTCGATCGTGTCGAACGTGAGATAGATGGGCTCGCCACCTTGATAAAACGGCTACAAGAAGAGCAGCACGGCAAGAACGCCTAGCAGCACGAGCACGGTAAAGACCACGATGGGGCTCGCCTCAGACTGGACGGCGCCCGTCGACCATCCGGCGGCCGTCCGACGATCGAGGTCTACGGCTTCGGCAATCAGCACAGCCGTCGAGCGCGGTGCAGCACCTCGGGGCCGGCGGTGCGACACCTCGGCAAGACGAGGCCCGGTGCCCGGCGGCCTTCGCCCGTTCGAGCGCGTCATAGACCTTGAGCCTTTCAGGACCGCTGAGCGAGCAGGTAGGCGGCCGCCAAGATCGCGACGACCAGAGCGGCGATCAGGAGATGCTCGGGCGGGACGCCCATCTACTCCAGGGTTACGACGCCGACGAACACACTGAACAGACAGCAGGCGTCCCGCATATGCTCGGGCGTGATCCGGCGCGGAACCTTCACGAGGTATGTCTTGCTCTCCGCGTTAGCGATGTCTCGGACGGAGACTCCCTCCTGAACGACGACGGACAGCATGCCGCCGAACGTGGCACTGGCCTCGAACGCCACGGCGCCGACGCGCAAGCGCAAGCTGGAGCCTGTCGCTCCCGAACAGGTCGAGCGCCTATGCAACGCGATCCAGCGCGGCCGTCCGCTGGTCTACCTCATGGCGTACGCGGGGCTCCGTCCCGGCGAGGCGCTGGCGCTCACGAAGGCGGACATCGGCAAGCGCTCCATCTCCGTCACGAAGGCGGTCAGCCTCGGCGAGGTCGGGACCACGAAGACAGGCGCGGACCGGACGGTGCGGCTACTCGCGCCGCTGGCGGACAGCCTCGCGGAAATCCAGGACGGCCTGGTGGTCCCACGCGAGGATGACGGCATCTGGCGCGACCACGACTTCCGGAACTGGCGCAAGCGCTACTCGCGGCCAGCGTGCGAGGCGGCGGGGCTGTCGGGCCTGCGCCCGTACGACCTGCGCCACTCGTTCGCAAGCCTCATGCTGCCCCCAGCCGATCAAGCCAAACCCCTGCTAACCCGGCCTTTTCAGTAGAGCCCTCTGTCGGACTCGAACCGACGACCCCTTCCTTACCATGGAAGTGCTCTACCAGCTGAGCTAAGAGGGCGCTCGCCCCCAGCGTATCGGTTCGACGTGAGCGAGAGTTGACCGAGCATGGAGCTCAGGCGCGCTGGAACGGGCGGCCAAACGAGGACCTCCGCCGGTGCAGACGGCCCGGGCGTGGTTCACAGTGGCGGGACCAGGATTCGAACCTGGGAAGGCGGAGCCATGCGGTTTACAGCCGCACCCCTTTGACCGCTCGGGAATCCCGCCAAGGAGGTCGTGCAGTTTATCGACGGCACCCCGAGCGGTTCGCCGGCGTCGATCTCAAACGGGGCGTACTTAGGCCCACCCAGCGACTTCAGCCCACTAAGAGGCGTCTCGCAACCGCTGCGCCTCGGGTAGCGCCTCGAGCTTCTTGAGCGTGTGGTTCTCGATCTGCCGGATCCGCTCGCGGGTCACGTTGAAGGCACGACCGACCTCCTCGAGCGTGTACGGCCGCTCGCCGGTCAACCCGAACCGCATCTCGATCACCTCGCGTTCGCGCTCGGGCAGAGCGGAGAGCGCGCGGCGCAGGTTCTCGCGCCGCAGGTGCTCGGAGGCGAGCTCGAACGGCGACTCGGCGGTCTGGTCCTCGACGAAGTCGCCGAGCTCGGAGTCGTCCTCCTCGCCGATCGGCTTCTCGAGCGAGATCGGCTGCTGGGCCATCCGCAGCACGTCACGGACCTCGCGCACCGTCGTCTCGAGCTCGGCCGCGATCTCGTCCGGGGTCGGTTCACGCCCCAGCTGCTGGACGAGCTGGCGCTCGACGTGCACGACCTTGTTGAGCTTCTCGACCATGTGGACGGGGATCCGGATCGTCCGGCCCTTGTCAGCGATCGCGCGGGTCACCGCCTGGCGGATCCACCAGGTGGCGTAGGTGGAGAACTTGTAGCCGCGGCGGTAGTCGAACTTCTCGACCGCTCGGATCAGGCCCATCGAGCCCTCCTGGATCAGGTCCAGGAAGGTGAGCCCGCGGCCGAGATAGGACTTCGCGATCGAGACGACCAGACGCAGGTTGGATTCGATCATCCGCTGCTTGGCGAGCATGTCACCGCGCTCGATCCGGCGCGCGAGCTCGACCTCCTGCTCCGCCGTCAGCAGGTTGACGCGGCCGATGGACCGCAGGTACAGCCGCAACGAGTCGAGGCTCGGCTCGACGGTCAGGTCGACCTCGACCTTCTTGGGTCGCTCGACCTCGGGCGTCGCGGCATGGCGGGCGTTCGCTTCGACGCTGCTGCCCTCTGAGCTGGCCGGCCGGCCGTCGGCCTCGACGACGTCGATGCCGTGCTCGTCCAGGTACGCGTGCAACTCCTGGACCTGCTCCTTGGTGACCTCTACTTCCTCGAGGCACCGCTCGATCTGCGCGAAAGTCAGATAGCCCCGCTCCTGTGCCTCGGCGATCAACGGTCGCAGCTCGTCGAGCTCCGCGATCGGGGCGTCATCGCTCAATAGAACGATCTCGTCAACGCTCACAGCCCCTGAGCTCCTCCTATACGCGGTCTTGAGACCTCCCGGTCCGCGGGTCGGTCTCCCTCTCGTGACTCCTGATACGACCGGCGGATTGATACCACAATTTCGTCCGATTTCGAATCCCGTCAAAGTGGGAACAAAACTGGACCGCTCTAGTCTTAAGCGATCAACAGCGTGTCCGCCACACGTCGGGCGGCCCGCGCGGCAGCCAAACCGGAGACGATGACCGACATCCACGCACCCCGTTCCCTACCGACCGACGTCCAAGCGCAGCCGCCGGCATTGGCGCTGAGCCTCTCTCGCGTCGGCGTGACCGGCGTCGAAAAGGTCATCCGGTTGCGCCAGAACGGCACCGAGCAGCTCTTCTCGGCCCGGTTCGAATGCGTGATCGAGCTCGGCTCGAATCAGAAGGGCGCCCACATGTCCCGCTTCGAGGAGGTGGTCAACGAGGCGATCGGAGAGGTCGTCCTGGGCGACTCGACGTTCAAGGCCGAGAACCTGGCCGAGCACATCGCGCAGCTAGTCCGCGCACGGCAGGGAGCGCGGCGCGCCGAGGTGAGCGTGGAAGCACGGTTCCCCGAGCACAAGCCGGCGCCGGTGTCGGGCGTCAAAACGCAGGAGCTGTACACGCTGCACGGCGTCGCGGTCGCGACAGAACTCGGGACGCGGCGGCTGGTCGGCGTCACCGCGCAGGGGATGACCGCGTGCCCGTGCGCACAGGAGCTGATCGCCGGTATGGCACGCGAGCGCCTCGAGGGCGAGGGATTTGATGCTGGCGAGATCGACCGCATCCTCGACGCGGTGCCGGTCGCGACGCACAATCAGCGGGGCCTCGGCACGCTCCACATCGGCTGCACCGAGCTGTGCGAGGACGAGATCGACGCCACCACCTTGCTGGAGATCGTCGAGCAATCGATGTCGTCTGAGATCTACGAGCTGATGAAGCGCTCAGACGAGGCGCACGTCGTCGAGAAGGCGCACCGCCGCCCGCGGTTCGTCGAGGACTGCGTGCGCGAGATGATCCGCGGCGTGATCGACCGCTTTCCGGAGATCGACGACCGCGCATTCGTATCCGCGCAACAGGTCAACCTCGAGACGATCCACCAGCACAACGTCGTCGCCGAGCGCTTCGGCACCCTCGGGGAGATCCGCGAGGAGCTGCGCTCCGGCGAGCCGGCCGCGACTCACACCGGCCTGAGCGCGTGGCTGGCCGCCACGCCCCAGCTCAACTGACTCAGGTCTGGCTGGCCGACCGCGACGCACTCCCGCCGCGCCGCGCCGCCTCGGTCAGCGTGCGCCGCAGGCCGAAGAAGTAGTCCGCGCCTGACAGCACCGTGACGATCACGGTCACGTACTCGAGCAGCGAAATCCACAGCGGCCGCGAGTCGAACGCGATCAGCACCAGCACCATCACCACCTGGCACGCCGTCTTGAGCTTGCCCCACTGGCTCGCCGGAATCACAACTCCCTGCTGCGTGCCCGCGGCTACGCGCAGCACGGTGACCGCAAATTCCCGCGCGATGATCACCATCGCGATCCACGCCTCCAGCCGTCCGAGCGAAACGAGCGCGACCAGCGCCGCGATGATCAGCAGCTTGTCGGCGATGGGGTCCATCAGCTTGCCGAACGTCGTGATCGAGTTGCGCGAGCGGGCAAGATAGCCGTCGACGGCGTCGGTCGCCGAGGCGACCGCGAATACGATCGCGGCCAGCAGATCGCCGCCGCTGCTCTGCTCGAGCAGCGCCACGACGAGCACCGGCACGAGCAGAATCCGCACGACCGTCAGGACGTTGGGAACGTTGAGCGGCACCATCGGCCAGCCCAACGCTAGCCGGTAGCGCAACAATGCACCGCAACGTGCGCGCCATGGTGCTCGACAAGCAGGGCGAGCCGCTACGAGCGGCGACCGTCCCGGACCCCGAACCGGGCGACGGTCAGCTGCTGTTGAAGATCAGCGCCTGCGCCGTCTGCCGCACCGATCTTCACCTTCGCGATCACGAGATCGAGGCGACCAAGCTGCCGGTGATCCTCGGCCATCAGATCGTCGCCCGTACCGAGGACGGCCGCCGCGTCGGGGTCCCATGGCTCGGCTGGACCGACGGAACGTGTCACTACTGCACCAGCGGCCGTGAGAACCTCTGCGTCAACGGCCGCTTCACGGGCCGCGACATCGACGGCGGCTACGCCGAGCTGACGGTCGCCGACGAGCGCTACTGCCTCGCGCTCCCCGATGACCTGCTTGACCGCCAAGCGGCGCCACTTCTGTGCGGCGGCCTGATCGGATATCGCGCGCTGCGCTTCACGGGCGATGCGCACCGGCTCGGCCTGTACGGCTTCGGCTCGGCCGCCCACATGATCTGCCAGGTCGCCGTCCACCAGGGTCGCGAGGTGTACGCGTTCACGCGCAGCAACGACACCAGGACCCAGGAGTTCGCGCGCTCGCTCGGCGCCGGCTGGGCCGGAGGCAGCGACGAGCGGCCGCCCGAGCAGCTCGACGCCGCGATCATCTTCGCGCCGGCCGGCCCGCTCGTTCCGGCGGCGCTCAAGGCATTGGCGCCGGGCGGCAGCGTCGTCTGCGCGGGGATCCACATGAGCGACATCCCCAGCTTCCCGTACGACGATCTGTGGGGCGAGCGCGAGATCCGCTCGGTCGCCAACCTGACCCGCGAGGACGGCGTCGAGCTGATCGCGCTGGCCACCGAGATCCCGATCCGGACCACGATCACGACGTACCCGCTCGAGCAGGCCGAGCAGGCCCTCTCCGACCTGCGCGCCGGAGTGTTCGAGGGCACCGCGGTCCTGATTCCCTGAAGCCGCGAAGCTCGTCACCGCGACCCCTGACCGCGAAGCACCGGCCCGGCGCCGCGAGCCCACTTCCGCGCATGTTCTAGGGTGTTCTCCATGCCCCTAGTTCCGATGGTCATTGAGCGCACCGCCCGAGGCGAGCGTGAGTTCGACATCTACAGCCGCTTGCTCAACGAGCGGATCATCTTCCTCGGCACGCCGATCGACGACCAGATCGCGAACCTGGTCGTCGCGCAGCTGCTGCACCTGGAGTCGCAGGACCCCGATAAGGACATCTCGATCTACGTCAACTGCCCCGGAGGGTCGATCTACTCCGGCCTTGCGATCTACGACACGATGCAGTTCATCAAGCCCGAGATCCAGACGATCTGCGTGGGGATCGCGATGTCGATGGGCTCGCTGCTGCTGACCGGCGGCGCGAAGGGCAAGCGCTTCTCGTTGCCCAACAGCCGACTGCTGATCCACCAGCCGTCGGCCGGCTTCGAGGGCCAGTCATCGGACATCGAGATCCACGCGCGCGAGATCCTCAACGTTCGCAAGCGGATCGACGAGATCTACGCCTTCCACACGGGTCAGTCCTACGAGCAGGTCCACTCCGACATGGAGCGCGACCGGTTCTTCAGGGCGGACCAGGCGGTCGAGTACGGCCTCATCGATCGCGTGATCGAGCACCACTAACCCTCAGGGAGGTACGAGCAATGCCAATGGCTGAGAGATCTGCGACGACCGGCTGGGACGGCGACCTGGCGCACGGCAAGGGAACGGTCAACGGAGCCAGCGGCGCGCTCGACAGGCTTTCGGTCACCTGGGCGTCCCGGACCGAGCGCTCCGATGGCAAGACAAGCCCCGAGGAGCTGGTCGCGGCCGCACACTCGTCGTGCTTTTCGATGGCCCTCGCGAACGGCTTGACCGAGGCCGGCAACGCTCCCGAGCACCTGGACGTGACCTCGAAGGTAACGCTCGATCTGGTTGACGGCGTCCCCACGGTCACGACCTCCGAGCTGACCGTCACCGGTCGAGTCCCAGGGGTCGATCAGGCGGCGTTTGAGCAAGCCGCCGGCGACGCCGGCAAGAACTGCCCGATCTCGCGCGCCCTGGCCGGCGTTCAGATCACGGTCAACGCGACGCTCGAGAGCTAGCGCCGCTACGCGGGCGCGCGCCGGATCCGTCCCGAGCCCTCGCCGCGCGTCTCGGGCGGTTCGGGCACGGTCGGCCGGCTCAGCGCCCAGAAGATCATCAGAGCGCCGAAGATCAGCATCCCGAGGCCGGTCCAGAGGTTGATGTTGATCCCCGCCGCCTTGTGCTTGCTCGCGGTGGAGCCGAAGATCCCGAGCGCGATCAGAATCAGCGCGTAGAGGACGAATACGCCGCCGATCAGCCGCCGGATATCGAACCGGTTAGCTGCGCGGGCCGTCGCGGCCTCGTCCTCGTCGGTGGCGCCCGTGGGAGCCTTTGGCTCATCGCCGATCTTCCCGGGACCGGTGAAAGGATGTTGCGGTTGATCTGAGCTCATCGAGTTGTGCTCCCTACGCGAAGATTATGTTGAGGGCGATGAGGATCGCGATCGCCACGCCTGCGAGCAACCACGGCGACCGCCACCAGAGCTTGTCGCGTGGGTCGGCGTCGGCCTCGTCCTCCTTCTTGGCCATCCCCCACACGAGACCGTCGAGCTCGGCCCGCGTCTTGGGCTTGGTTACGAGTGACACGAGCACCAACGTCACGCCGCCGACGATG
Organism: Solirubrobacteraceae bacterium; assembly: GCA_035603155.1. Classification (GTDB taxonomy): domain Bacteria; phylum Actinomycetota; class Thermoleophilia; order Solirubrobacterales; family Solirubrobacteraceae; genus Palsa-465. Next base: position 3,320 of record DATNKY010000007.1, on the reverse strand, counting down.
AACGCGATGATCGCCTGCCAGAAGCTCGCACTCAGCGCCGACCCGAAGTGGAAGATGACGTGGTAGGCGGCCAGGCGGTTGGTCGCATACGCCGCCGCGGTGCCCGCGACGAGGCTGACGAAGCCACCCCACGCGGTCGCTCGCTTCCAGAACATCGCGATGATGAAGGTCGCGAACAGCGGCGCGTTGAAGATCGAGAACAGCGTCTGGATGTAGTTCATGATGTTCGAGTAGCCCTTGGCGATGAACGCCGTGGCCACCGAGATCAGTACTCCCGCGACCGTGACCCACCGTCCGGATCGCAGGTAAAAATCCGAGTCGCGGTCCTTGACGAAGTAGGACTGGATCAGGTCGTAGGTGACGACCGTGTTGAACGAGGTCACGTTCGCGGCAACCCCTGCCATGAAGGCCGCCAGTAGCCCGGTAACCGCGATTCCCAGCATCCCCTCCGGCAGGTAGTTGCCGATCAGGTGGGGGATCGCCGTGTTGTACTGAAGACCGAGGCTCGAGCCGCCGAGGCCCTTGACCGTCAGCACCGCGATCAGCCCCGGGAGGATGATGATCGCGGGCAGGAAGATCTTCGGGTAGGCGCCGATCAGCGGCGTACGCCGCGAGGCCGACAGGTTCTTCGCCGACAGCGCCCGCTGCACCTCGGCGAAGTTCGTCGTCCAGTAGCCGAAGCTGAGCACGAACCCGAGCCCGAACACGACGCCGACCCAGTCTGAGGCGAGCGGGTTGGTCACGTGGTGGATGCCGAGGCCCTGCCACGCGTGCAAGCCGGGCTCGCCGAGCGGCTTGAACGCCTTGACGCGACGCTCGACGCCGGAGATGCCGCCGATCGCGTGCAGCGCCACGAGCGTCAACGGCAGCAGCGCGGCGACGATCACGAAGAACTGCAGGACCTCGTTGTAGATCGCCGAGGTCAGACCGCCCAGCGTGATGTAGACGAGCACCAACGCGGCGGCGATCAGGATCGCGAATGTGATCGACCAACCGAGCATCAGGTGGATGATCAGCGCCAGCGCGAACAGGTTGACGCCGGAGATCAGCACGGTGGCGACCGCGAACGTGCCGGCATTGAAGGCGTGCGCCGCCTCGTTGAAACGGAGCCGCACGTACTCGGGCACCGAGCGGACCTTGGCCCCGTAGTAGAACGGCAGCATGAACAGCCCGAGAAAGATCATCGCCGGGACGGCGCCGATCCAGTAGTAGTGGACCGCGGCGACTCCGTACTGGGCGCCGTTCGCCGCCTGCCCGAGGATCTCGAGCGCGCCCAGGTTCGCGGCGATGAAGGCCAGTCCGGTGATCCAGGCCGGCAGCGAGCGGCCCGATAAGAAGAAGTCCAGGTCAGTCTTGATCGACAGCCGGGCAACGAAGCCGATGCCCAACACGACCACGAAGTAGATCCCGAGGATCACGTAATCGACTGTGCCTGGATGCAGTCTCAGCATCCGTCCCTACCTCCCCTGCGTGTGCCGACCGACTATTCCACGGCGTGCTCAATCTCTCCGAGCCCGTCTATCGCGATCCTTACCCGATCGCCCGAGCTCAGAAACTGCGGGGGGTCCAGCGCCATCCCGACGCCGCTCGGCGTTCCGGTCAGGATCATGTCTCCGGGTTGCAGGGTGCACGTCTGGGAGATGAAGTCGACCAGCGTCTGGCAATCGAAGACCAGATCTGAGGTGCTGCTGTCCTGGCGGAGCTCGCCGTTGACCCACGTGCGCAGGCGCAGATCATCGCCGCTCGGGACCTCGTCGGTCATCGTGACCCAGGGGCCGAACGGACAGAAGGTATCGGCGCCCTTGGCTCGCGTCCACTGTGGCTCGCGAGCCTGCAGGTCGCGGGCGCTGACGTCGTCGGCGATGCAGAACCCGGCGATCGCACCCTCGCCGCCGATCACGATCACGAGCTCGCCCTCGTAGTCGAGCTGCTTCACGACCTCGGGGCATCGGATCGGACCACCGGGCGCCGCAAGCGAGCCGCGGACCTTCACGAACACGATCGGGGCTTCGGGCGCCGTGTTCCCGGTCTCGGCGACGTGCTTGGCGTAGTTGAGGCCGATCGCGAACACCGTGCCGGGCTCCCGGATCGGCGCCAGCAACGTGACCTCGCCCAGCGGCCAGGACTCACCGCTCGCGCGGACCGGTTCGCCCGCGAGCACGTCAACGACGCGCTGCTCGGACTCGAAAGCCTCGACGTGCCCGTCGACGACCAGGCCGGCGACCGGGGTGTCACGACCGGGTGCGCTGAATGTCGCGAGTCTCACGCCCGGCAGCCTATAACGGAGGGCCGACGCCTGGTCAGCCCCCGCTCGTTGTGACCGCCGCGTGGACTCTGTCGGCGTCGACGTGGGTCACCGGGAGGCCGAGCCCCTTCGCCTTGCTGACGAGGTCGAGGTGCAGCCACCGTGAGACGCGCCGCGGCAAGGTCGAGATGATGATCTCGTCGTAGTCGCCGAGGTTGATCGCATCTTGGATCGCCATCAGCGGCTCGGGATCGCCGATGCTCCCGGTCACCGAGTTGCCGGCCGCATCGCTGAGCTTTGGCAGCGCCTCCTCGAGCACCGCATTTGCTTCGTCGTCGCTGGCGTCCTGCGGATCGACCAGCTTGTGGATCCCATGCGGCTGACGCGGGACGACGAGGTGAAACGTCGCCGGGCCGCTGCGTGCGCGTTCCCTGACCGTGTCGAGCAGCGCGGGAGTCGCGGCCGTCTGATGAGCCACGACGAGGACGTGAACCGACTCTGACATGTCATCACCTCCTGCCAGTGATGAAGCTCTTCGGTTGCGTCCGAGTATCCCACTGCCGCCCGGCCGTCTCAAATGCAACCCCGCGCCGGCGGCGACTCAGGCGGGATCGAGCAGATACTCCCCGCGCGCGACGACCACCGCGCCGCCGCCGACCAGCACCCGTTCGATGCGCTCCGGCGACCCCTCGACGGTCGCCTGCAGCACCGACGGCCGACCGATCTCGGTGCCCTGGCTGATCTCGAGCCGCTGGCCGAACTCGACGCGCTGGTGGCGAGCGAGATGAACCGCGAGCGGCCCGGCCGCCGATCCGGTCGCGGGGTCCTCGTCGACGCCGAGGGCCGGCCCGAACACCCGGACCTTGATGCGCGAACCGGAACCGACAAAGCAGCTGACTCCGAACCGACCGAGCCGCGCGAGCGCGCGCATGTTCGGTGCCAGCGCGACGAGCTGCTCCTCGCTGTCGAGCGCGACGTACGCGAACCGCGGGCCGTTGTCATACACCTCGACCGGGAGCGCCGGGCGGTCGACCCCGAGCGCGGCCAGCACCTCGTCGGCGCAGTGGAGCGGCTC
>DATNKY010000008.1:0-4407 GCA_035603155.1 Solirubrobacteraceae bacterium | reverse complement strand
TCGTCGACCACCACGACGGTGATCGGTGCTTGGCGCTCGGCGCCGAATCTCTGCTCGGATCGCATGTGTAGTGATCCCCGGTCGGCCTCGCCCCAAGCATGCAATCTACCAACTGCCCGGAGCGGCCAGAACCCGGGCCACAACGGAGTCGGGTAGTTCGAATTGACCCTCCGCGGCCCCCAAGAGGGTTCGTTTGAGCCATTTACCTCGCTACCCGCGCAGCCTAGCCTGGACACGACGGCTAAGCCGTGTGTGTGGCGGCAATCATCTTCAAGAGAGCAGGCCACGGATGACGACCATTTCTGGGCGCCAGGACCGAACGGCAATCACTGCGGACCCGTCGCCGGTCGCGGGAGAGATGCCCGAGCTGCTCGGGATTGCCGTGGAGGCCCACGGCGGTCTAGCTCGATGGAACAAGGTGTCGTCGATCAAGATCGACGTGTCCATCGGCGGGGCCATCTGGGGCGCGAAGGGACAACCTGACGTGCTGAGCGACATCGTCATGGTCGCCGACACCCAGCGAGAGCTCGTAACGACGTCGTTCGTCGGCCAAGATCGAGCCAGCATCTTTGAGCCTGACCAGGTCGTCGTCGTGCAACAGTCGGATGGGACCATCCTTGAAAGCAGCGACGATCCCGAAGCGTCGTTTGAAGGGCAGGGCGCGGATACGCCTTGGAACGCGATCCACGTCGCCTACTTCAGCGGCGAAGCGCTGTGGACTTACCTCAATACCCCGTTCCTCTACACGCAGGCTCGCTTTGCGAAACAGGAGATCGGCTCGATTGAAGTAGACGGCGAGACGTGGCGGCGGCTAAGGGTGACTTTCCCCGAGGATGTCAAGAGTCATACGCGCGAGCAGATCTTTTGCTTTGGTCCAGACGGACTTCTGCGCCGTCACGACTACTCAGTCGACATCCTGGGGGGATCGACCGGTCTGAACTACGCCTCGAACTATGAGGAAGTTGATGGTCTCATGTTCCCGACCACGCGGCGCGTGTACGCCTACGAGGGCGATTACCAGCTGGTTCCAGAACCGCTGCTCGTGTCAGTGGACATCAGTCAGATCACGTTGTCGTGATCTCTCATCACATTCATCAAGCCGTCAAGGGAGTTTCGACATGAGCACTTCTCCGAATATCGTCCTCGTCCACGGCGCGTGGGCGGATGGCTCTTGCTGGAGCTCGGTTATCGAGCGTCTCCAGAGCGACGGCTACAACGTGACAGCCCCCCAGTTTCCCGAGACGTCGCTCGCGGACGACGTCGCGCGGCTGCGTCACGTACTGGGCCTACAGAGCGGCCCAACGGTGGTCGCCGGCCACTCCTACGGCGGGCAGATCATGACCGCCCTCGGAACCGACGCGCCGAACGCGGTTGGGCTGGTCTACATCGCGGCCTTCGGTCTTGACGAGGGCGAAACGATCGGCGCGCTGCTGCAGCAGGGACCCCCTACGCCGGCACTGGCGAATCTCGTCATCGACGAGCACGGCTTCGCTTGGATTCCCAAGGATGATTTCATCAACCACTTCGCGGGTGACGTCGACCCGGTCAAGGCAATGGTCATGTTCGCCGTGCAACAGCCTTTGGCCGCCTCAACCCTCGAAGATGTGATGGGCGTGCCGGCCTGGAAGGCTCTGCCGACCTGGTTCCTGGTCGCCGACGGCGATGAAGCGATCCCACCCGACGCCGAGCGCCAGTTCGCCAAGCGCATGAGCGCAACCACCGTCGAAGTCCCATCAAACCACCTTGCGATGGTCTCTCACCCGGACGACGTGGTGGCGCTCATCGAAACGGCCGCAAGCGCGCTGGCAGTCCACGGCGAAGCTATTCACGCCTGAAGCCGATCCCAGCGCACCGCGAGGACCCGACCGACCCGACCGACGCGGCACCTTCGCCCCAAGCCTAGGACCGAGCGGGGAGTCGGTCGGGCCCGGGTCTGGGTATGGCCTTTCGGGCATCTCGGACGCCGAGCACGCGGCGTCAATTCGACGCCGAAACTCATCCGATAAAGGAGCATCACGTGTCGACTACGACACCTCCGATTGACGCAACCCGGGACGAAACCGCGATCCGGCCCTTCGGGATCGATGTCCCCGAGGGCCCGCTCGTCGATCTGCGTGAACGGATCGACGCGACACGGTGGCCCAGCAGCGAGCTCGTCGCAGACCGCTCCCAGGGCGTGCAGCTGCCGATGATTCAGGAGCTCGCGCGCTATTGGGCGACCGAGCACGACTGGCGGGCCTGCGAGGCGAAGCTCAACGCGCTGCCGCAGTTCACGACGATGATCGACGGAGTCAACATCCACTACATCCACGTCAAGTCGCGCCACGAGAACGCGTTGCCGCTGATCATGACGCACGGCTGGCCGGGCTCGGTGATCGAACTGCTCGACACGATCGGTCCGCTGACGGACCCGACCGCGCATGGCGGGCGCGCCGACGACGCGTTTGACCTCGTGCTGCCGTCGCTACCGGGTTACGGGTTCTCCGGTGAGGCGACCGAGATCGGCTGGGACGTCGACCGCGTCGCGCGCGCCTGGGCGCAGCTGATGCGCCGCCTCGGGTACACCGGTTACGTCGCCCAGGGCGGCGACGTCGGCTCGGCCGTCACCGACGCGATGGGCCGCCAGGCGCCCGACGAACTCATCGGCATCCACCTCAACCTATTCCTCGCGGGACTGATCGGCCAGGGCCCCTGGCCAGCCGAAACCGACAGCGAACGCGCGGCGCTCGACGCCGTCGCCACGTTCAACACGAGCGGTAATGGCTACTTCCTCGAGCAGGCCACCCGGCCGCAGACGATTGGATACGCGCTGCTCGATTCGCCCGTCGCCCTCGCTGCCTGGCTGCTAGACCACGACACCGACAGCTACTACAAGATCTCCCGCGCGTTCCTCGACGATCAGCCCACGGGCAATCTCACCCGAGACCAGATCCTGGACAACATCACGCTGTACTGGCTGACAGGCACCGGAGCCTCCGCTGCCAGGTCCTACTGGGAGAACGGACGAGCGGCAACCCTCGCGGCCGGCCAAACTCCGCGGCAAGTCACACTCCCAGTCGGTTTCACCGCGTTCCCCGGCGAGATCTTCGCCGCCCCGCGCAGCTGGATCCAGAAGGCATATCCCAGCCTCAACTACTACAACGAGGTCGCCAAGGGCGGGCACTTCGCGGCCTGGGAGCAACCCCAGCTCTTCTCGGAGGAGATGCGCGCCGCGTTCAGCTCACTGCGCTGACCGAACCCGGGTCGGCGAGCACTGACCGTGCGCGCGGCTCGCGCCTCCGCAATCCTCGTTTTCAGCCGACCGGTTCGCGGTCTCTGATGATCCGAAGGTTGCTTGTCTGCGCCTGCAACCGGTCGAATGCTGCCTCGACGTCAGTCGATGGCGGCTGGTTTGACCACCGCTTGCCGACCTGCTGAACCTCGCCGGCGGCCTGCAGCGCACGAAGCCGGGCGAGTGTCTTCTCGTGGTTGAGACCGGCAGCCTTGGCGACCTGGGCGACCGAATGCGGCTTGGGAGGCAGCTCGCGAAGCGCCTTTCTCAGCCGATCCTCGTTCGGCGCAGTCCGCTGCTTGGGCGCCGCCGGCTCTGGAGGCGCCACCGGCGCAGCAGGAGCCGGCTCGGCCGCCGGAGGTGGCGGGTCGGACCCATAGCGCGCCCGACAAGCGGCACACATGACCACCGGCTTTTGACCTTCAGGTCGGGCCACATCGAACTGGCGCCAATGGCGGCCCGAGCGGCAAATTGAGCACCGCCGTCCCGCGAGCTCGATCTCGGTCAAATCTTCCGGGGTTGGCATATGCCCTTGACCATAGAAGGTCGGCGATGCTTAACGCTCCGTGAGCCGCAGACTCTGCCCGCTGCGCTCGTCGTTTGACCCCGAGGACTTGCCGATTTCACGATCTTCGTCACGCCAAGGCTTCGCTCTTGGACCAGTATCGCGTAGGCGACATCACGTCAAGCCGCGGCTTGACTCGAGGGACGATCCGGCGCCGGCCGGGCTGGGGCTTTGGTGTCGCCGGATCAGCAAAGCCGGCCGGCGCGCTCGCGAGGGTCTGGCTTTGCGCCTGGGATCTGAGACGTCAGCGTCAAACTGTGGAGCTGGTAGCGTCTGGGAGGATTGCTGAGCATTTGCTGGTCTGCTCGGGGCCAAAGAAAGGTTAGACGCGAAAACATGGCTGCAAGGGGCGTGGGGCGCACGCAGGGCTGGGCGATGGAGGTTTGGCGTCCTCTGCTGGGCGTGGCTGTGGTGCTCGGCTTGGTGGGGATGCTGGCCGCCACGGCGGGTGCGCGCCCGCCCCGGACCCGTCTGATCGACGGGGCGGCGGCGGCTGGGCTGAAGAAGTGCCGCCACTTCAGGGTGGTCCGGACCAAGCATGGCCGTCGGGTGCATGTGCGGGTGAAGAAGT
>DATNKY010000193.1:0-7679 GCA_035603155.1 Solirubrobacteraceae bacterium | reverse complement strand
CAGTCGCCGCCGGCGGTCGATTTCTTTGCCGCCAAGGGCGTGCTGGCGGGCCTGCTCGACGCGCTCGGTGCCGACTGGGCGGTGAAGGCGGTCCTCGAACCGGCGCCGTTCCTGCACCCCGGACAGGCGGCGACCATCACGGTCGGTGGCGAGGAGGTCGGTTGGATCGGGGCGATCCATCCCCGGGTCGCGGCTGCCTGGGACTGGTCAGACCTCTTGGCCGGGTTCGAGCTCGATCTCAACGCCGTCGCGGTGCAGCAGCAGGACTGGGTCCCCCAATATCAGGACGTGACCAGCTTCCCGGAGGTTCGCGAGGACCTCGCGGTGATCGTCGCCGAGACGGTGAGCGCCGCCGAGGTGCTCGCGGTCGTCCGCGAGGCCGGCGCGCCGCTGTTGCGCGACGCGGTCTTGTTCGACGTCTACCACGGCGCCCAGGTGGGGGAGGGGAACGTGTCACTCGCGCTGCGGCTCACCTACCGCGCGCCCGACCGCACCCTGACCGACGAGGAGGTCGCGGCCAAGCGCAACAAGATCGCGCGGTCGCTGGCGGAGCGGCTCGAGGGACGGGTCCGTGACTCATAGCGTGTCGGTGTTCGGGGCCGCGGGTTACGCGGGGGCGCTGAGCGCGCGGCTGCTCGATCGCCACCCCGCGTTCGAGCTGCGGACCGTGACCGCGCGCTCTGATGTCGGGCGCCGGCTCGACGAGCTATACCCGCACCATCGCGTCACGCTCGAGCTCGAGGAGCTTGACCTCGACCGCCACGGTGATGTCGACGCCGCGATCGTCGCCTACCCGCACGGTGCCGCGGCCGAGCTGGTGGGCGAGCTGGCGCGGCGTGGAGTGCGAGTCGTCGACCTGAGCGCCGACTTCAGGCTCCACGACGCCGCCGTGTACGAGGAGTGGTATCGGCCGCACCCCGAGCCCGAGCTGCTCCCGAGCGCCGTGTACGGGCTGCCCGAGCGATACCGCGAACAGATCGCGGATGCGCGGATCGTGGCCAACCCCGGCTGCTACCCGACCGCGACCGTGCTCGCGCTGGCCCCGCTCGCGCGCGCGGGAGCGATCGCTGACGTGGTCGTAGACGCCAAGTCGGGCGTCTCGGGGGCCGGGCGCGCTGCGACCGACAAGACCCACTTCGTGACGGTCGATGAGAACGTCAGCGCCTACGGGGTACCGCGCCACCGGCACACGCCGGAGATCGAACAGGAGCTCGCGGCGCTCGGCGCCGAGCTGCGGATCACGTTCACCGCGCACCTTCTTCCGCTCGACCAGGGGGAGCTTGTGTCCTGTTACGTGACTCCCCCTGGTGGGGGCCCCTTCGGCGACGCTAGAGCGCTCTATCAAGAGTTCTATGCCGGCGAGCCGTTCGTCGAGCTCGCCGACGCGCCGCCCGGCGTCCGTGACGTCCGCGAGACCAACATCTGCCGCATCTCCGTTCACGTCGACGAGCGCACCGGACGGCTGCTCGTGTTCGCCGCGATCGACAACCTCTGGAAGGGCGCCGCCTCGCAGGCGATCCAGAACCTCAACCTGATGTTCGGCCGTCCCGAGGGTGAGGGGATCAGTTGAGCAGGTTCTTCTCCAGCCGCTGGATCGAGCCGCCGGCGCAGCTCTCAGAGCTCGACGGCGAGGCGGGCCTGCCGGCCGGCTTCCGGGCCGCCGGGGTCGCCGCCGGGATCAAGGCCAGCGGCGCGCCCGACCTCGGCCTGCTCGTCTGCGACGCCCCCGAGCCTACGAGCGCCGCGCGCTTCACGCGCTCCGGCGCACAGGCGGCGCCGGTGCTCCTGTGCAACGAGCGCTGCGACCTCGAGATGATGCGCGCGGTGGTCGTCAATTCGGGCAACGCAAACGCTGCCACCGGCCGGTCGGGGTTCGAGAACGCGATCAAGATGCAGGGCGCCGGGGCGATCGCGGCCGGGATGCCCGAGCAGTCAGTGGCGGTCGCATCGACCGGCGTCATCGGGGTGCAGCTGCCGATGGCGGCTGTCATCGGCGGGATCGCGTCCGCCGCGCACGAGCTCGCGCCCGACGGAGACGCGGCATTCGCGACCGCGATCAAGACCACCGACGCGTTCGAGAAGCGCGCTCGGGTGTCGGTCTCGCTGTCGGGCGGCGCCGTCACGCTGACCGCGCAGGCGAAGGGGGCCGGGATGATCTCGCCGGGGTTTGCGACCCTGCTGTGCTTCGTCCAGACCGACGCGGCGCTGCGCAGAGAGACCTGTGACCTGCTGCTGGGGGTGTGCGTCAAGCGGTCCTTTGAGCGGGTCAGCGTCGACGGTCAGCTGTCGACCAACGACACCGTGATCCTCCAGTCCAGCGGCGCCTCCGGGGTCGTGATCGAGCCCGAGTCAGACGACGAGCTGCACTTCGGAGAGGCGCTGGACGCCGTCATGCGCCAGCTCGCGCTGCTGATCGTGCGCGACGGGGAGGGGGCGCGGCGGATCGGCCGGGTCGTCGTTCGCGGCGGCGACGAGGGCACGGTCAGTGCCGTCGCGCGGTCGGTCGCAAATTCGTCACTGGTCAAGACCGCGCTGTACGGGGCCGATCCCAACTGGGGCCGGATCATCCAGGCGGTGGGCGCCGCGATGCCGGGCACCGCGCCCCTGCCGGTCGACATCTCGATCGAGGGCGTCCAGGTCTGCTCGCGCGGCGAGTGCCTACCCCACGACGCCGTTGCGCTGGCGAAGTCCGTCGAGCGCGACGAGGTGCAATACGAGGTCGGCCTCCCGGGCGAGGGCGCCGAGGTTGAGCTGTTCTTCTCCGACCTCGGGCACGAGTACGTGACGATCAACGCCGAATACACGACCTGAATTGGGCACGAACTGACCGGATGGACGGACGACCAGATGGCTGACGGCAGAACGCCCACGTGCGAATCGGCGCGGCTGTCGTCGCGATCGGTCACGGGCGCGGGGGTACCTCATCTTGTAGAAAATCCGGCCGTCCGGCCTGGATTTTCCACGCCTGTCCCGCCCACGCGGCGGTTGGTGGAAAAACCACTGTGCACGCTTGGATTTTCCACGGAACGCTGGTGGTTTCGGGTGGCGCGGGTAACACGAGGCGCACGGCGCGCTCGCTGGGGCCACCAGTAATGCGCGACGTTGCAACGCTGCTCGAGGCGCTCCCCTACATACGGGAGTTTCACGGTCGGACGGTCGTGATCAAGTACGGTGGCGCCGCGATGACCGACGCGGCCCTCAAGGAGGAGTTCGCGCGCGACGTGGTGCTGCTCAAGTACGTCGGCATGAATCCGGTCGTCGTCCATGGCGGCGGTCCGGAGATAACGGAGTACATGGAGCGGCTCAACCTCCCGGTCGAGTTCGTCGACGGGCTCCGAGTCTCGGACGCCGCGACGGTCGAGGTCGCGAAGATGGTGCTGGTCGGCAAAGTCAACAAGGACATCGTGCTGCGCCTCGGGCGACACGGCCAGCCCGCGGTCGGCCTCTGCGGCGACGACGGTCTGCTGTTCCGGGCCTCGCGCCAGGCCGCGCCGAGCGGACAGGACATCGGCTTTGTCGGCAAGATCGAGCGCGTCGACGTCGACGTGCTCACCCACGTGGCGCAGGACTACATACCGGTGGTGGCGAGCGTCGGTGCCGACCGCGACGGCAACTCGTACAACATCAACGCCGACGAAGCGGCCGGCGCCGTGGCCCGCGCGCTCGGCGCCTACAAGATCATGTTCCTGACCGACGTTCCCGGCTGGCTGCGCGACACGAGCGATCCGGCGAGCGTGATCTCGGAGGCGAGCGCGGACCAGGTCCAGCGAGCGCTCTCGACGGTTGCGGGTGGGATGCGACCGAAGCTGGCCGCCTGCGTGGACGCGATCCACGGGGGCGTGTCGTTCGCGCATATCGTCGACGGGCGCGTGCCGCACTCGCTGCTGCTCGAGCTGTTCACCGACGCGGGCCAGGGCACGAAGATCGGCGGCGCCACCAGAAACGGAGCGCAGGTGTGAGCGAGCGAATCGGAGTCGACGGAGCCGCGGGCGGAGCATCGCTGTCGGAGCTGCAGGAGCTGGAGCGCACGTACGCGGTCCCGACCTACATCCGCAACCCGGTCCAGTTCGTGCGTGGCGAGGGCTGCAGGCTCTGGGACTCCGACGGCAACGAATACCTTGACTTCCTGGCCGGGATCTCGGTGCTCAACGTCGGCCACTGCCACCCGCAGGTGGTGCAGGCGGTCCGCGATCAGGTCGGGATGCTCACGCACGTGACCAACCTCTACTACACCGAGCCGGCACTGCGGCTCTCGGCCGCGCTCTCGCAGAGCTCGCTGGCCGGAAAGGTGTTCCTCTGCAACTCCGGCGCGGAGGCGAACGAGGCCGCGATCAAGCTCGTCCGGCGCGCCCGCCCGCACGGCAAGATCATCGTGCTCGAGGGCGCGTTTCACGGCCGCACGTACGGCGCGCTGTCGGCGACCCCTCAGGAGTCAAAGCAGGCCCCGTTCGCGCCGCTCGTGCCCGGCTTCGTCGTCGTCCCCAAGGACCCGGTCGCGCTCGCGGCCGCGGTTGATGCGGATACGGCCGCGGTCCTGATCGAGCCGATCCAGGGCGAGACCGGGATCAACGTGATCCCCGACGAGCTGCTGCTCGCGGCGCGCACCGCCTGCAACCGAGCCGGCGCCGCGCTCGTGTTCGATGAGATCCAGACCGGGATGGGGCGGACCGGGACGCTCTGGGGATACGAGCAGACGCCGGTCGTGCCCGACGCGATGACGAGCGCCAAGGCGCTCGGCGGGGGGCTGCCGATCGGCGCTCTGATCACCGGTCCGCAGCTCGCCGACACGCTCGCCCCTGGTGACCACGGCTCGACGTTCGCCGGCGGTCCGCTCGCGTGCTCGGCCGCGCTGGCGGCGTTCTCGATCTGCTCCGACGAGCAGCTGCTGGCGCGCGTGCGCGTGCTCGGCGAGCGGCTGCGAGCAGGGTTGGCGACGCTGCCAGGGATCGCAGAGGTGCGCGGGCGCGGGCTGATGGTCGGAATCGATGTAGCGGGCGGCGTCTCGGCGCCCGAGATTGCGCGGCGCGCGCTGCTCGAGCAACGGCTCGTGGTCAACGCCACAGGCCCGGCGACGATCCGGCTCGAGCCGCCGCTGATCGCCGGCGAGGCCGAGGTTGACGAGGCGATCGCCAGGCTCGGGGCGCTGCTGCGATGACCGCCGGGCCCGGGGAGCTGCCCCGATGACCGCCGCGCCGAGCTCGAAGGTCGTCGTCCCCCTGGCCTACGAGCAGCGCTCCGACGCAGCGGTCGCCGCGGTCTGCAGGCGCCTGCTCGGCGTGATCGCCGGCAACCGCGAAGGGGCGATCGCCGACGCGGACACGGAGTTCCTGCACCGGCTGCGGATCTCGGTGCGGCGCTCGCGCACCGTCCAGCGCCAGCTTGCGGGGGTCTTTCCGGCGGTCGAGCTGCCCGGGTTTCGCAGCGAGTTTCGGTGGCTACAGCGAGCAACCGGCGAGGCGCGCGACCTCGACGTCTATCTGCTCGGATTCGAGGATATGCAGGCGCTGGTTCCCGAGTCGGTGGGCGCCGACCTGGCCCCGCTGCGCCAGGTGCTCGAGCACTGGCGTCTGACTTCTCATTTTCAAATGGCGCGCGCGATGGCCTCGCGCCGCACCGACGAGCTGCTCGCCGATTGGGAGATGCTGCTCGAATCGCTCGTCGAGATGCCGACCGATGACCGGCCCGACGCCAGGAAGCCGATCGGCGAGCTGGCCGGCCACCAGATCCGCAAGGTCTACAAGCGGGTCGTGCGGATGGGGGACAGGGTCGACCGCTCGAGCCCGCCCGACGAGTATCACGAGTTGCGCAAGAAGGGCAAGGAGCTGCGCTACATGCTCGAGCTGTTCGGGACCCAGCTGCACGCCTCAGACGTCGTTGACGAGCTGATCAGGACCCTGAAGGCGCTCCAGGACGTGCTCGGCCGCCATCAGGATCGCGAGGTGCAGATCGCGATGCTGCGCTCGCTCGCCGACGAAGTCGGCAGCCTGCCGCGCGGGCCGCGCGCGCTGATGGCGATGGGCGTGCTGGTCGACCGGCTGCGGGCCGACGAAGCCGCGGCGCGGGGCGAGTTCGGCGAGCGCTTCGCGGCGCTCGCCTCCTCCGATCAGCGCCGAAGGGTTAACGAAACGTTCGCGTAACGCACACACGCGCACATACGGCCCGCGAATAGATTCGCGCGCAATGGGACCGAAGGCGTCCGGGGCGCGGACTGGCCGGCTCGCGGTGCTCGCGGCGAGCCTGATGGTGGTGGTCGCGTTGACGATCTCCGCCGCGAGCGCGTCCGGGAAGCCAAAGGAGCTGGCGACTCCGAAGTGCACCCGGCTCTCGGTGCACAAGCTCGCGAAGCTCGTGCACCAGCCGAAGATGTACCTCGACCACGTCGGCCCGCTGGATGCGAGCTGCGTCTACTACGGCGTGCCCAAGAAGATTGCCAACCAGATCCCGCCGAGCGTCGCATCCGGCAAGATCAAGTACCACCCGTCATTGATGGTCTCGGCCACCCGAGCGCCAGAGTCGTTCTTTGCATCCGAGCAGAACCTGTTCGCCAGCCAGGGACTTGTGGCTGTGAAGGTCAACCGCAAGCTCGCGCTGGGCGGACACGCGACCGCGTATCACGAGGTGATCACGTCGGCGATGATGCCGCCGTGCGATCCGATGATCCTCTACAACAACTGGACCGGGCCTCCCTCGTGCAACCCTCAGCCGTCGCTTGAGAAGGTGTCGGTGGTTGTGTACCAGGGTCCCGCCAGCGGGCTCGGGACGCTGGTGGTCGTGAGCGCCGCCGCCCAGACGCCACCTACCCATCTGACCGAGCTCAACATCGAGCGGATCGCCAAGGGCGTGTTCACGGGCAAGCTGCCGTAGTCGCTCGCGGCGCAGCGACGACCGGGGAGCGCCGGGCGGCGCGGGGCGATTACGCTTCGCCGATGCCCGACGAGATCCGGATCGCCTCCTACCAGGCCGACCCAGCTGACGTGCACCGCGTGCTGCTGCTCTACAGCGGCGGCCTGGACACGAGCGTGATGCTCAAGTGGATCCAGGATCAGTACGACGCCGAGATCGTCGCGCTGACGGTCAACCTCGGCCAGCCAGGCGAGGACTACGAGACGGTCAAGGACAAGGCACTGCAGATCGGCGCGGTGGAGGCGCACGTGATCGACGCGCGCGAGGAGTTCGCGCGCGGGTACGTGCTCCCGGCGATCAAGGCCAATGCCATCTACGGCCTCGGATACCCGTTGTTCACCGCCCTGGGGCGGCCGCTGATCGCCAAGCTCGCGGTGCAGTACGCGCAGCGGACGGGTTGCGACACGATCGCCCACGGCTGCACCGGCAAGGGCAATGACCAGGTGCGCATCGAGGCGACGATCGCGACGCTGGCGCCGGAGCTGAAGGTCATCGCGCCGGTGCGCTCCTGGCGGATGGGACGTGACGAGGAGGCCGCCTATGCACGGGAGCACGGGATCCCGGTCAAGGGCGGGACCGAGGTGGCGCCCTACTCGATCGACGACAATCTCTGGGGCCGCTCGAGCGAGGGGCGCTGGATCGAGGATCTCGCGCACGCTCCCGAGGACGACGTGTTCCAGCTCGTGACCCGCCCCGAGCTGGCCCCGGACGAGCCCGAGACGGTGCAGGTGGAATTCGAGCGCGGGATCCCGGTCGCGTTCAACGGCGAGCGGCTC
>DATNKY010000013.1:0-5540 GCA_035603155.1 Solirubrobacteraceae bacterium | reverse complement strand
TGCACGCGCTCGCGGCGACGGCGCTCGCTCCCGGGACCACGTACGTCGGGCGGTGGACCATCCCACTGCGCGTCGACGGCCGGCGCGAGGTGATCGCCGGTGGGTTGCGCTACGCGCCAAATCCGTCCGTCATCTGGTTCTGGCCGATCGTCGTGGCGCTCGCATGCGTGTTCGCCGGACTGCGGATCAGACGGCGTGCGCTGGACCTGCGGATGGCGCGCGGCCTCGGGCTGGTCGCGCTCGTCGCGTTCACGGTCGCCGCGCTCGGCGAGCAGCTCCACGGCAGGCCGCACGTGTCGATCGGCCAGCTGGTCGTGCTCGCGCTCCTGTTGGCGTTCGCGGCGTGGGCTCTGGTGAAGCTGTTGCGTGGGCGCCACGGCTGGTTCGGCTTCTTCCTGATCGCGCTCGCAGCGCTGTTCGAGGGCGCGACTCTGGTCGGGGTGCTGACGCACGGGTTCGTGCTGATCGCGCTGCCGCCGCTCGTCGCCCGGCTCGCGGTCATCACCTGCCTGACTGCGGGCGCGGCGCTGCTGCCGCTGATCTTCCGGCTCGCCGAACAGGGGCAGCGCGGCCCCGCGGCCGGGCGGCGACGGCCCGAGCCCGGGCTCGAGATGGAAGACGACCCGGTCTGGGAATGGGACCGCGAAGGCGCTCAATAGCCCCGGCTCCGGTCTGGACCAGACGTGCGGCGCCACCGCTGCCCGCGCCGCTGGTCGCGATCGTCCTCGTGCTGGCGGTGTCGGCTTGCGGCGGCTCGTCGCACGGTCCATCGGCGGCGTCGTCGAGCTCGGCGATCCCGGGTGCGCTGGTTCGCGAGGCGCGGCCGATCGGTCGCGGCGCACGCTTTCAGCCTCCGGCTCGCGGGCCCGTGATCGGGACCTGCCGCGGTGCGCTGGGCCGCCCGCACGGCGTGCACGTGGAGGTCTTCGCCGCCGACCGCGTCGTGCTGATCCCGGCCGGGATCGGGACTCGACCGCCGCGCGCGCGGTTCGAAGGCCGGATCTCCCATGCCCGCTGTTACGGGGCGCTGGTGACACTGGAACCGACCGGAGTCGTGCTCGTGCGCGGCGGTCAAGCGCTGACGCTCGCCGACCTGTTCAGGTCGTGGGGGCAGCCGCTCTCGCGCCGGCGGCTCGCGACGTTCGCAGCACCCGCGGGCGAGCAGGTATCGGTGTACGTCGGCGGGCGCCGCTGGCGCGGGGCTCCTGGGAGCGTGCCGCTGGCGCCGCACGCGGAGATCGTGCTGGAGGTCGGGCCGCACGTGCCGCCGCACGCTTCATACACGTTTCCGCCCGGGACCTGATCCCGGCGCGTGCAGCGCCCGAATCGTCGAGGTTCGGAACGGTTTGCACGCTATGCGTGCATTGCGTTCCAAAGGGTGCGGCCACCGACAACAATCTCAGGGTTTTCGAGCTCGCATCGAGCGTCTGATGAGACGTATCTAATGCTGGGCTAACACCCGAGGGGTATCGTCCGCGCATGGCCTGCCTCGTGATTGAACGAGACGAGCTGGTAGTGCGGCTCTCGCAACTCGAACAGCTCGCCGCCCAGCGCGGGGACGTGCGTGTTCCGCTCTGCTCGGTGACCCGGATCTCCGAGGAGGGCTGCCCGTATGCGGCGCTCCGGGGCATGTGCGCGCCCGGGACCGGCGTTCCGCGCCGACTCGCGTACGGGGTGCGCCTGTTCACCGGCGGCCGGCCCGATTTCGCGGCGCTCCACGGTCCGGGCCCGGCGATCCGGATCGACCTGTCCGAGGCGGCCCCGTTCGGCCGCCTGCTCGTGACCGTTCCCGACCCGGAGACGGCGATCGCCGCCGTCGAGCTCGGGGTCAAACAGGCACAGGCCGTCTGAAGTTCCGCGGCCCGAGCCACGAGACCAGCGCGCGGAGGCCGATGAGACCGGGGTAGATCACGTTCAGCGGCATGCACGCCGCGTCCGTGACCCGGCCGCGATTTTTGTTTCGTCCGTCGCACCCGTTGCGGTCGATGGGTAGGTTTGGTGGTGGACCTTTTTCACAAGGAGGCCTTAGCAAGGTGGCCGTCAAGGCCGGGGACCTCGAGCTGGAGCTGATCGACGGACTGAGCGACTGTGTCGCCCAGCGCCTTCCCGACGAGCCGCCCGAGTCCTACGCCGAGTTCGTTCGCCAGTACTACCACTGGGTGCCGGCCAAGGACCTCGCCGACCGCAACCCGCTCGATCTGTGCGGTGCGGTTGTGGCGCACTGGCGCACGGCCAAGCGCCGCGAGCGCGGCGAGGCGAAGGTGCTCGTCTACAACCCCGACCTCGAGCGCGACGGATGGCACTCGCCGTACACGGTCGTCGAGGTCGTCTCCGACGACATGCCTTTCATCGTCGACTCGGTGACGATGGAGCTGAGCCGCCAGGGGTACGGGATCGAGCTGATCGTCCATCCCGTGATCCGCGTCGTGCGCGACGGCGACGGCGAGCTGACCGAGGTCCTGGAGCCCGGCAGCACCGCGCCGGGGATGGTGACCGAGTCGGTGATCCACGCCGAGGTCGCCCGCCAGGACGATCCCGACCGACTCGCCGTGCTGCGCGCCGGCGTCGAGCTGGTGCTCGAGGAGGTCGAGGCTGCGGTCGACGACTGGGCGCCGATGCGCGCCCAGGCGACGGCGCTCGCGACCGAGTTGCGGCTGCAAGCGCCGCCCGTGCAGGAGCACGAGCGCAGCGAGGCGGAGGTGTTCCTCGAATGGCTCGTCGAGGACAACTTCACGTTCCTCGGCTACCGCGAGTACGAGCTCGGCGAGGGCGCGGTGCTGACCGTGGTCCCCGGATCCGGTCTCGGCATCCTGCGCGGCACGGCGGCGACGCCGTCCAAGCAGTTGGACCCGAAGGCGCTCGCGCTCGCGCGGTCGTCACATCCGCTTGTCCTGACCAAGGCCAACTCACGCGCCACCGTCCACCGGCCGTCCTACATGGACTACGTCGGCGTCAAGCGGTTCGCGCCCGACGGCACCGTGATCGGCGAGCGGCGGTTCCTCGGCCTCTACACGACCTCGGCGTATAAGTCGAGCCCGCGGGAGATCCCGCTGCTGCGCGAGAAGGTCGAGCGCGTGATGGCGCGGGCGGCGTTCCCGCCCAACAGCCACGACGCGAAGGGGATGATCGACATCCTCGAGACGCTCCCACGCGACCTGTTGATCCAGATCTCGACCGACGACCTGTTCGAGATGGCGATCGGGATCCTCGGCCTCGGGGAGCGCCAGCGGGTGCGGCTGTTCGTGGCGCGCGACCAGCTCGACCGGTTCGTGGCCTGCACCCTGTGCCTGCCCAGAGACCGGTTCAACACCGCGAACCGCCGGCGGGCCGCGGCGATCATCGCCGATGCGTTCGGAGGAGGCCAGCTCGACTGGAGCCTGCAGCTGAGCGAATCGGTCGTCGTGCGCCTCAACTACGTCGTGCGCTGCCCGAACGGGATCACCGATTTCGACGTCGCCGCGATCGAGGCGCAGATCGCCGAGGAGACCCGAGCCTGGACCGATGATCTGCGCGCGGCGCTGATCGCGTCCCATGGCGAGCAGCGCGGGATCGAGCTCTATGACCGCTTCAGCGACGCGTTCCCGGCCGCTTACCGCGCCGATTGGAGCGCTCCCGGAGCGGTCGTCGACATCCAGCGGATCGCCGAGCTGGAACGGAGCGGGCGTCCGGTCCTGGCGCTGTACAGGACACTTCGGGAAGGCGAGGAGGTCAGCCGCTGCAAGCTGCTGAGCGCCGACCGGGTGCTGCTATCCGACGTCCTGCCGACGTTCGAGCACATGGGGGCCAAGGTCATCGACGAACGGCCGTACGAGATCAAGCCGGCCGGCTCGCCGACCGTCTGGGTATACGACTTCGGCCTGCGGTCCCCAGCCGAGCAGCTCGAGCGTTCAGGGCCCGCGTTCGCCGATGCCTTCCTCGCCGTGTGGGCGGGCGAGCTCGAGGATGACGGGCTCAACGGGCTCGTGCTCGCCGCAGGCCTGACCGGTCGCGAGGTGTCGATCATCCGGGCCGTCGCTCGCTACCTGCGCCAGGCGACGATCGCCTTCTCGGACCGGTACATGGAGCGCACCCTGATCGGCAACCCACAGGTGGCGGCGCTGCTGGTGAGGCTGTTCAGTGCCCGGTTTGATCCCGAGCACCAGGACGAGGAGACCGCCGCGCGCCTGTCAGACGAGCTCCGGCAGGCGATCGACGCGGTCCGCAGCCTCGACGAGGATCGGATCCTGCGCAGCTTCCTGGCGGTGATCGACGCGATGCTGCGCACCAACTACTTCCGCTCCGACACCGCCGGCAAGCCGCTCCATTACCTTTCCTTCAAGCTCGATCCGGGCGGAGTGCCGATCCTGCCGCTCCCGCGCCCGAGGTTCGAGATCTTCGTGTACTCGCCGCGCGTTGAGGGGATCCACCTGCGCGGTGGCAAGGTCGCGCGCGGCGGCTTGCGGTGGTCGGATCGGCGCGAGGACTTCAGGACCGAGGTCCTCGGCCTGATGAAGGCGCAGATGGTCAAGAACGCGCTGATCGTCCCGGTCGGGTCCAAGGGCGGCTTCGTCGTCAAGCGCCCGCCGACCGAGGGCGGGCGTGAGGCGCTGATCAACCAGGCGATCGCGTGCTACCGCGAGTTCCTGCGCGGGCTGCTCGACCTGACCGATAACTACGACGGCGACCGGGTCGTCGCGCCCGAGCGTGTCGTGCGCTACGACGACGACGATCCGTACCTGGTGGTCGCCGCCGACAAGGGCACGACGAAGTTCTCCGATATCGCCAACGACGTCGCCGACGAGTACGGCTTCTGGCTCGGCGACGCGTTCGCGTCGGGCGGCTCGCACGGATACGACCACAAGCAGATGGGGATCACCGCGCGCGGGACGTGGGAGTCGGTCAAGCGCCATTTCCGCGAGCTCGGGACCGACATCCAGCTCGAGGAATTTACGGCGGTCGGGATCGGCGACATGTCCGGGGACGTATTCGGCAACGGGATGCTGTGCTCAGAGCACACGCTGCTGATTGCGGCCTTCAATCACCTGCATGTGTTCCTCGATCCCAACCCCGATCCGGCTGTGAGCTACGCAGAGCGCCGGCGGCTGTTCGAGCTGCCGCGCTCCTCGTGGAGCGACTACGACCAGGCGTTGATCTCGCAGGGGGGAGGCGTGTTCGACCGCAACGCGAAGTCGATCGAGCTCTCGCCCGAGGTCCGCGAGTCGCTCGGCATCGACGACGAGGAGCTCGCCCCTGCCGACCTGATCCGCAAGCTGCTATGCGCGCGCGTCGACCTGCTGTTCAACGGCGGCATCGGCACCTACGTCAAGGCGACCGACGAGACTCAGGTCGACGCGGGCGACAAGGCCAACGACGCGGTGCGCGTCAACGGTGCCGAGCTGCGCTGCCGCGTCGTCGGCGAGGGAGGGAACCTCGGCTTCACGCAGCGCGGCCGGATCGAATACGCGCTGGGGGGTGGGCCAGACGGCGGCGGCGGCCGGATCAACACCGACGCGATCGACAACGCAGCGGGCGTCAACACCTCCGACCACGAGGTCAACATC
>DATNKY010000099.1:0-2590 GCA_035603155.1 Solirubrobacteraceae bacterium | reverse complement strand
ACGTCGACGTTGTCGACCCCGACCCCGGCCCGGCCGACGGCGCGCAGCCGCTGGGCCTTGTCGAGCAGGCCGCGATCGAGCCGCGTCGCCGAGCGGATCAGGATCCCGTCGTACTCGCCGATCCGCGCGTCGAGCTCCGCGGCGCTCCAGCCCGACGCGACATCGACGTCGAAGTGCTCTCGCAGCAGGTCGACGCCGGAGTCGCCGATCTTCTCGGCCACGAGGACCTTCTGCGGGCCCACACCGGGAGTCTGCGTGTTCATGCCGTGCGCTCCAGGACCCAGTCGATGCAGTCCGTCAGTGCTCGCACGTCCGATGGATCGGTGGCGGGAAACATCGCGATCCGCAGCTGGTTGCGTCCCAGCTTGCGGTACGGCTCGACGTCGACGATCCCGTTCGCGCGCAGCATGGCGGCCAGCTCGGCCGCGTCGATGGCGCCGTCGAGGTCGATCGTGCCGACGACCAACGAGCGCTTGCGCGGATCGGTCACGAACGGCGTCGCGAGCGGATGCGCCTCGGCCCACCGGTAGAGGTGGCCGCTCGAGCTCCTCGTCCGCCCGATCATCGCATCCAGACCGCCCTGCTCGAGCATCCAGTCAAGCTGCTCGGCGAGCAGGATCAGGGTTGCGATCGCGGGAGTGTTGTAGGTCTGGTCCTTTTTTGAGTTGTCGAGCGCGGTCGCCAGCGAGAGGAACTCGGGGAGCCAGCGCCCCCCCGGCCGCGCGCTCTCGATCTCCTCGATCCGCTGTAGCGCCGCCGGGCTGAACGCCGCCAGCCACAGCCCGCCGTCCGAGGCGAAGCCCTTCTGAGGCGCGAAGTAATACGCGTCGCATCGCGTGATCTCGACTGGAAGTCCGGCCGCGCCCGAGGTGGCGTCGATCAGGACGAGCGCGTGCTCTGAGCCGGCCGGCCGCTCGACGTCGACCATCACGCCGGTTGAGGTCTCGTTGTGCGCCCACGCGATCACGTCCGCGCTCGGGTCCGACGTCGGCTGTGGCGCGTCGCCGGGCTCAGCTTGCACCACCACGGGGTCGGCGAGGAACGGCGCCGACGCCGTGCAGCGCGCGAATTTCGCGGAGAATTCCCCGTAGGCGAGGTGCAGCGAGCGCTCGCGCACCAGACAGCAGGTGGCCGCGTCCCAGAACGCGGTCGTGCCGCCGTTGCCGAGGACCACCTCGTAGCCGTCTGGGAGCGAGAACAGCTCGGCGATCCCGCCCTTCACGCGGGCGACGAGATCGCGGATCGGCTTCTGGCGATGCGAGGTGCCCATCAGAGCGGCGCCGGGTCCCGCGAGGTACTCGAGTTGGGCCGGGCGCACGCGTGACGGGCCCGAGCCGAAGCGGCCGTCGGCAGGCTTGAGCTCGTCGGGGATCTGCAGAACTGTCCGGGTCATCGGGCTTACTCGAAGTTAGCGAGACTGCGTGCCCGGGTCCCGGCGGTCCTGCGCTACTCCTCGAATTCGGTGTCGATCCAGTCCATCTGGGAGCGCAGTTCCTTGCCGACGACCTCGACCTGATGGTTGGCCTGCTCGTCGCGCATGCGCTTGAAGTTCTCCTGCCCGGCGCGGTTCTCTGCGATCCACTCGCGGGCGAAGTCACCGGACTGGATGTCGGCCAGCAGCTTCTTCATCGCGTCGCGCGACTCCTGGCCGATCACGCGGTTGCCGCGCGTCAGGTCGCCGTACTCGGCGGTGTTCGAGATCGAGTAGCGCATCCCCGCGATCCCCTTCTCGTAGATCAGGTCGACGATCAGCTTGAGCTCGTGGAGGCATTCGAAGTAGGCCAGCCGTGGGTCGTAGCCGGCATCGACGAGCGTCTCGTAGCCGGCCCGGACCAGCTCGGTCACGCCGCCGCACAGCACGGCCTGCTCGCCGAACAGATCGGTCTCCGTCTCGTCTTTGAACGTGGTCTCGATCACGCCGCCGCGGGTGTTGCCGATCCCCTTCGCGTACGCGAGCGCGAGCCCCAGCGCATCGCCGGTCGCGTCCTGGTGGACCGCCACCAGGCCCGGGACGCCCGAGCCCTCGAGAAACTGGCGCCGGACGAGGTGACCCGGGCCCTTGGGCGCGACGAGCGTCACGTCGATGTCAGGCGGCGGCACGATCTGCTCGTAGTGGATCGAGAACCCGTGGCCGAACATCAGCATGTTGCCGGCGGCGATCCCGTCCTTGACGCCCGAGTCCCACACCTGACCGTGGAGCTCGTCTGGGACGAGCATCATCACGATGTCCCCCTCGCTGGCCGCGTCGGCGGGGTCGAGCACCCGCAGGCCGTGGCCCTCGGCGGTTGCGACGCTCTTGGAGTCGGGGCGCAGGCCCACGACCACCGAGACGCCGGAGTCCTTCAGATTGAGTGCGTGGGCATGGCCCTGAGAGCCGTAGCCGATGATCGCGACGGTCTTGCCGTCGAGCTTCGTGAGGTCAGCATCGTCGTCATAGAACATGGGCCCGGGAGGCTACATGCCGTCCTGCTCCGAAGGCCTCAAGAGGCCCTATGGCCCGCCGAAGCTGTGCTGCAGCGCCATCACATCGTTGACGTACTGCTGCGTGTCGTTGTACATCCCGTTCTGCTGCACGGACGCCAGGCCCTGG
>DATNKY010000125.1:0-3068 GCA_035603155.1 Solirubrobacteraceae bacterium | reverse complement strand
CACCACGTCGTGGAGTTGATCGACTCGACCGCCGGCGTTGTCGATCCCGATGTGGCCCGCGCGCGCATGCGCGCGACCGCCGTCGTCGCCAACCACCACAACCTTCTGCTCGCGCTGCCGGGAACCGGCGCCGCGCGGACGGCAGCTGATCGTGCCACGCTGGCGCGACTCGAGCGAGCCGACCACTCCAACACCCACAACCACAACCACCGCAATCACTAGAGGAACCGGATGAGCGCAACGACCACCGCCCCGAACGAGCTGACCCCCGACCAGCAGGACCTCCGCGATCGCGCCCGCGCGTTCGTCGAAGAGGTCCTGATCCCACTGGAGAACGAGGCCGAGGAGCGCGCCGGGGCGCTTCCGCAGAGCACGATCGACGAGATCAAGCGCGCGGCGATCGCGGCGCGCCTGCACGGCGGCCGCGTACCGGTCGAACACGGCGGCCAGGGCTGGTCGATGCTCGAGTGGTTCCTCGTCAACGAGCAGTTCGGCCGCGTCACCAACGGCCTGCACTGGCACGTCCCGAACGTCTACAACGTGCTGCTCGAGGGCACGCCGGAGCAGATCGAGCGCTACATCGCACCGGCCCTCCGCGGCGAGGGTGGCGACGCGTACGCGGTGACCGAAGCCGAGGCCGGCTCGGACCCGGGCGGGATCGCCTCGACCGCGGTCGCGACCGACGGCGGCTGGAGGATCAACGGCGAGAAGTGGTTCGTGACCTCGGGTGACGTGGCAAGAGTGCTGATCGTGATGGCCAACGTGATCGACGGCTCTGACAAGCTGCCGACGCTGTTCCTGGTCGCCCCCGACGCCCCTGGGGTCGACTTTGTCGACGACCCGAAGTTCACCCATAACTACCCCCACGGCCACCCGACGATCCGCTTCACCGACGTCGAGGTCGAGGCCGACGCGGTGGTCGGCGGCGTCGGCAACGGCGAAGTGCTCCAGCGCGGCTGGTTCACCGAGGAGCGCCTCGGGATCGCCACGCACGGCCTCGGCGCGATGTGGCGGCTGATCGACGAGACGACGGACTGGGCGCTGACCCGCCAGCAGGGCGGGCACCGGATCATGGACTACCAGGGAATCTCGTTCCCGCTCGCCGACTCCGCGACCGACGCGGCGCTCGGCCGGCTGCTGGCGATGCAGGTCTGCAACATGGTCGACGCCGGCGCCAACCCGAAGCTGATCCACGCCAAGGCATCGATGGCGAAGCTGTTCGTCTCCGAGGCGGCCGGCCGCTGCGCCGACCGCGCCGTGCAGGCATTCGGTGGCCGCGGCTACATGCGGGCATTCGTCGCCGAACGCTTCAACCGCGAGCTCCGGGTCGACCGGATCTGGGAAGGGACCAGCGAGGTTCAGCGGCTGATCATCGCCCGCTCGCTCGAGCGCCGCGGCGTCGAGGCGACGATCCATTGAGCGCCGTCGGGACCGAGGCGACCGTGGATCTGCGGCGCCTCATGCATCCGAGCTCGATCGCCGTCGTTGGCGCGACTGACCGGCCGGGGAGCTACGCGGCGCAGGTGCTGCTGAACATCGAGACGATCGGATTCGAGGGCGACGTCTGGGGCGTCAACCCCGGCCGTGACGAGGTCCTTGGTCACCCCTGCGTGCCGAGCATCGCCGAGCTGCCGGTCGCAGCGGACGCACTCGTGGTCGCGATTCCGGCGGCCGGTGTCCCCGGGGTCATCGACGACGCCGGCGCTCGGGGATGCGGCGGCGCGGTCGTGATCAGCGCCGGCTTCGGGGAAATAGCCGAGGGCGTCGCGCTCAACGAACAGCTGGTCGCGGCGTCGGCTCGCCACGGGTTGCCGATCTGCGGCCCCAACTGCAACGGTATCGCCGCGCCGGCGACGCGTACGGCACTGTGGGGGGATGCGCTGGCGCCATCGCAGGCCGGTCCGGTGGCGCTCGTCTCGCAGAGCGGAAACGTCGCCGTCAACGCGCTCGCGTCACGGCGCGGGCTGCGTTTCCACACGGTGATCGCGAGCGGCAACCAGGTCATCCTGCACGCCGCCGACTATCTCGAGTTCCTCGCCGCCGAGGACGGGATCGGCGCGATCGCGATGTACCTCGAGGACGACGGCGGACCGCGGTTCTGTGATGGGCTCGTGGCGTGCGCGGAGGCGAATGTTCCGGTGGTAGTGCTGAAGGTCGGTGACTCGCGCGCGGGGGCACGCGCGGCGGCCGCACACAGCGCGGCGCTGGCCGGCGACCAGCGCGTGTTCCGCAGCCTCGTCAAGGAGGCCGGTGCCGTGTGGGCCGACGACGTCCACGAGCTGCTCGAGCTCGCCAAGACGATCGCCGTCCCGCGGCCGCGCCCCGCGGCGCCCGACACGAGTCGCGGGGTCGCGATCATGACCTGCTCGGGCGGCGACTCGGCGCAGGGCGCCGACGAGTCCGAGCGGATCGGCCTCGAGCTGCCGGAGCTGTCGGCGACGACGAGGGGGCTTCTGCGCGAGCTGTTGCCGGCCGCCGCGACGGTCGCCAACCCGCTCGATTACACGGCGATGATCTGGGGCAACCGCGAGGCGCTCGCCGCGCTCGTGCGAACGCTCGGCGAGGATCCGTCAATCGGCCGCGTCGTCGTCTTCTATGACCAGCCCGCCGGGCTGACCGGCGCGGCCGAGGAGTCCTGGCGCGCGGTCCGCGAGGGGATCATCGCCGGCGCCGCGGTGAGCCCGGTGCCGACGCTCGTCTCCTCGACACTGCCCGAGCTGCTCGACGATCAGGACGCCTGGGAGTTCGCCCGCGCCGGTGTCGCCGCCGCGGCCGGGCTGCGGACCGGCCTTCGCTGCGCGCTGGAGGGCTCGCCGGCGATCGGCGACCCCGCTCGGCTGCGCGAGATCGCCGCGCTCGCGCGGTCGATGAACCGGCGCGCCGACGGTCAGTGGCTCGCCGAGCACGAGGCGAAGGCGATGCTGTCGGCGAACGGGATCGCGGTGCCGGAGGGACGGGTCGTCGTCGACGAGGAGGACGCTGTCGCGGCGTTCGACGAGCTGGGGTCGAGCGTGGCGCTGAAGGTGAGCTCGCGCTCGGTGCAGCACAAGTCCGATCTCGGCGGCGTC
>DATNKY010000340.1:0-2709 GCA_035603155.1 Solirubrobacteraceae bacterium | reverse complement strand
TGCGGCCGCAGCTTTCGCATTGCCAGCTTTCCCCATAGCGAAGCTCGCGCCGCTCGCCGCACTCGCACGTCACCGTGATCGGTGGCCCCCGTCTCACGTTGCGCGGTGACTTGTCTTCGGTCATACGAGCGCCGGGATCATCCGCTCGGCCGCGAGGCGCAGCTGGTCCGTGATCGGCGGGACGCCCTCGATCGACTGGCCGGAGAAGAACTCGACCAGGTGGGCGTCGGCGAGCGCCAGGATGATGTGGTTGATTCCGGCCGGGATGATGTCGCGTTGGATCTGCTCGGCGCACTCCTCGGGCGTGCCCGCGACCGACAGCTTCTCGGCCAGCTCGGGGCTGAACATATTGATCGCCTTGGCCACGTCCCCGGCCGCGAACGCGTCGAACATCGGCTGGAGCTCCGCCTGGTCGATTCCGTGACGAGCGAGCTGCTCGGGCGGCATCGACGGGATGTAGAAGGCGACCAGAATCCGCGCCGCACGCTTCGCAGCGGCCGAGTCCTCGGACACGACCGACACGATCCACGCACCGAGGTCGAGGTCCTGCCAGTCACGGCCGGCCCGCTCGGCGCCGACCTTGACGTGGTCGACCACGTAGTCATATGCGGGGCGCGAGTACGACAGCGCGTGGTGCAGCCCGTCCGCGATCTCGCCGGCGACCTCGAATGAGCGCGGCCCCTTCATCCCGCCCATCAGCAGCGGAATCCGCTCCTGGACCGGGCGGGCGGCGGTGAACAGCCCCGTGTACTGGAAGAAGTCGCCCTCGAAGTCGATCTTGCCGTCGTCGAGGAAGGTCCGCATCACGTGCATCGCCTCGCGCAGGCGCGAGAGCGGCCTGCGCTTGGCCCAATCCAGGTGGTACTGGTCCATCATCACGAAGTTGCCGGTCGAGACGACCGCTTCGGCGCGTCCGCCGGTGAGCTCGTCGAGCGTCGCCAGCTGCTGGCAGATCAAGGTCGGCTCACGCAGGAACACATGCGTGACGTTGGGCCCGAAGCGGATGTTCTGCGTCTTGTCCGCCGCCGCGGCGAACAGGCACCACAGGTCCTTGTGCCAGGTCTCATCGACCGAGTAGCACGCGTAGTACCCGAGCTCGTCCGCGACCTTGATCATCTCGATCGAGTCCGCCAAGGGGTAGTCGGGCAGCATGCAGTAGCTGAAGCGCACGCCGCCGGTTCGTTGTGCCATCACTGCTCCCTCCGGTCCGCTGCTATCGAACTCCTCAGCCGCCGAACCCGGTCTCGGACTCGAGCCCGGCGGTCAGCACCTCGTCGGCGAAGTGCTTGTGCATCCAGTCAAGGTGCTCCCAGCGGCTGTCGATGATGCGCTTGGTGTCCCAAGCCGGGATGTCCTGCTGGGGGAAATGCTCCATCAGGTCGGGGCGCACCTCGTAGACGTGGTCAAAGCGCATCACGACCTCGTCGGTTATTTCCCTCGCCTCCGGTGGCCGCTGATCTCCAAGCCGCCAGATGGTCATGGGGTCACCTCCTCGTACGCCTCGTCGAGCGACTGCTTGCCCGGATTCATGATGTTGTTGGGGTCCAACGTCCGCTTGATCTCCTTGACGACCTGCCACGCCGAGCCCATCTCGGTCGGCACCAGCTCGGCATCGCCTTCGCGGGTCGCGCCATGGCAGGCGGTGATCGAGCCGCCGTGCTTGATCGACACTTCCGCGATCTCACGCTTGAGGTTGACCCACGCCGCCCAGTTCTCGTCGTTGAGCTCCTGTTCCCAGATGCCGACGTCGAGCTCCACCAGGTAGTCGCCCCACGGTTTGAACGAGCCGTTCGTGTAGGCGAACATCCCCCAGTCGTCGAAGATGTCCCAGCGGTCCATGTACCTGGCCACGAGCGCGTGCCACTCCTCGCGCACCGCCGGCAGCTCCGAGTACGGGATCGCGGCGTCCTCGCAGTGCCAGCACATCGGCACCACCTGTCCGTCGCGCCGGCGGCCGTGCAGCGGCGTCGCGTAGCGATCGTGGCGCGAGGCCCAGTCGCCGCTCGAGATCTCGTCTCCGAGGTAGCGGCCGCCCTCGCTGTGCCCGAGCTCCATGATCATCTCGCTGGCCGGTTGCACCTCGGCGCGCCTGCCGTACAGCGCCGCGGCGATGACCGCCCTGACGTCCTCGGGCTGCTCGATGTAGGCCTCGTCATCACGGCGCAGGTAGCGCAGCTTCACCTCGTCGAACAGCACCACGCCGGCCAGCGTCGCGATTCCCGATCGCGCGATCTTGGCGACGGTCCGGTAGGCCTTCATGTAGTCGTCGTACGCGAAGAAGGCCGCGAACTCGGTCTCCGGTCGGGTGACGAGCTCGAGCGTCGCCTCGGTGGCGATCCCGAGTGTGCCCTGGTGGCCCATGAACAGCTGCTTGAGCATGAAGCCGGTCGAGGACTTGCGCAGCTTGCGCCCGCCGCCGTCGCCGACCTCGATGATCTCCCCGGTCGGGAGCACGAACTGCATCGAGATCACGAGATCACGCGTGTGCCCGAACCGTCCGCCGAGTAGCGACCAGCCGCCGGTGCCGATCCGCCCGCCGACGATCGAGCACGGGTACGAGGCGGGATCGTCGGGATAGAAGACGCCGTGGGGCTTGAGCTCCTCGTTGAGCTTCAGCATGTTGATCCCGGTGCCGACCGTCACCGTCCGATTGGTCATGTCGATCTCTTTGATCTGGTTCATCAGCTTGACGTCGACGAGGATCCCGCC
>DATNKY010000018.1:0-2428 GCA_035603155.1 Solirubrobacteraceae bacterium | reverse complement strand
CCCCCGGGATCTTCGCGGCGGGGAACTGGACCTTCGGGCAGACCGTCTACCTGAGCCCGCTGATCGCGGCGGCAATGGACGTGCCAGGCGTCGCGAGCGTCACGCCGATCACATTTGAGCGCTGGGCCGGCGGCGATCAGGGCGAGCTCGAGGCGGGCGAGATCGACCTCGCGAGCCTCCAGATCGCGCAGCTCTCAAACGATCCGACCAACCCCGAGAACGGGTGTCTGATCCTGGACATGGAGGGTGGTCTGTGAGCGACGAACTGAACCCGTGCGGCTGCTGCGAGACGGCGGATCTGACGCCGACGGTATTCAACCGCCCCGGCCTGCCGGCCCTCAGTTACCGCGTCGCGACCCAGCAGACGGCACTCGCGCGGATGCTCGCGGCGCTGAGCGAGGCCGCCCAGGGCACCGGGCTGCAGCCGCTGACCACCCGCGACCTCGACGACCCGGCGATTGCGATGCTCGACGCGTTCGCGATCGTCGCCGACGTGCTCAGCTTCTACGACGAGCGGATCGCCAATGAGGGCTATCTCGGAACCGCGACCGAGCGGCTGTCGGTGCTCGAACTCGCGCGCGCGGTCGGCTACGAGCTGACGCCGGGGGTCGCCGCCTCGACGTACCTGTCATTCAGCGCCGATTCGCGGTCCGTCTCGCCCGCCGCCGCGACGCCGGCCAGCGCGCCGACCGTCGACGTCCCCGCCGGCACCCCGGTGCAGAGCATTCCGGCCCAGGGTCAGAAGCCGCAGACGTTCGAGACCAGCGGCGCCCTGGAGGCGGTCGCCGAATTTAACGAGCTGTCGCTGCTGCTGACGGTGCCCGGGACCTTGGACCCAGGGGCGACCGAGCTCGTCCTGCAGGGCACCACGACGAGGCTGGCGCCCGGTGACGTGCTGCTGCTCGCGACCCCCGACAGCGGGGGCAACATCAGCGGCGAGCCGACCGTCGTGCGCGTCACGAGCGTCGCCGAGGATGCGACCAACCAGCTCACGACGATCGACGTGATGGCCTACTCCCGGCCGACGACGTCGGTGCTGAGCACCGCGAAGCCGAGGGTCGTCACCGAGGAGCGCGCGGCGTTCACGGCCTCGACCTTCGGCGAGAGCGAGCTGAACTCCACGAACGTCGCCTCGACCTTCGCCGGCGGCACGTTCAGCGGTTCGAAGGTGGCCGGCATCCTGGAGCAGAACGAGTGGGGCTCGGGGTGGGTGGACATCTTCCTCGGCTCGCAGCTCAACGCGCCGCCGACGCTCCCGGCGGAGGCGGGCCTGTTCGCGCTGCGCCAGCGCGCTGCGGTTTTCGGCGCCAACGCCCCTGCCTACAACGGCAACCTCAGTCCGCCGTGGACCAACGACTGGGACACCGGCCAGCCCAACGCGGTCTCGATCATGACCGACTCGTTCGGGAATGCGCGCGGCAGCGCCTCGGACGAGATCGTCTACCTCGACAACAGTTACCCGGGAATCGTCCCGGGCTCGTGGGTCACCTTCATCGACCCCGCCGTCGGCGTCCGCAGCGTCGTGATCGACGGCGTCGACTCACAGTCGGCCGCCGACTATGCGATCAGCGGCAAGACGACCGCGCTGCACCTCGCCGACCCGCCGGCGTGGAACCTCGCCCCGACGGAACCGCTGTCGGACTTCACCCCCCGCGCGACCGCCGTCTACGCGCAGAGCGAGCGGCTCGAGCTGGCCCCACAGCCAAACGCGAACGCGATCACCTCGACCACGATCATGCTCGTGCCCGCGACGTCGACGACGGCGCTCCAAGGTCAGGCGATCGTGATCAGCGGCGTGCGCGCTGACGAGCCGGGAATCACGGTCAGCGAGGCTGCGACCGTCGCCGAAGCGACGCTCGACATCGGCGTCGGCGCGACGATCCTGACGCTCACCGAGCCGCTGCAGTACTCCTACGTCGCCAGCACGGTCACGATCAACGGCAACGTCGTCGAGGCGACCCACGGTCAGACCGTCGCGTCCGAGGTGGTGGGGAGCTCGGATGCAACCGCCAACCAGAGCTTCACGCTCAACAAGCCGCCGCTGACCTACACGCCGGCGGCGGTCGCCGGCGGAGCGCAGAGCACGCTCGCGCTCCAGGTCAGCGGCGTCGACTGGTCGCAGGTCCCGACCCTGTACCAGCTGGGTCCGCTCGACCGCGGCTACGTCGTGCGCCTCGACGACGACGGCACCACGCACATCATCTTCGGCGACGGCGTCCACGGCGCGCGCCCCCCCGCTGGGACCGAGAACATCGTCGCCACATACCGAAGCGGGATCGGGTCACCCGGACTGCTCGACGCCGGACAGCTGACGCTGCTGCCGGTCCGGCCGCTGGGGATCGTGTCGGTCGTCAACCAGCTCGCGACTGGCGGGGCCGCCGACCCGGAGACGCTCGCCGATGCTCGCTCCGATGCTCCGCTGACGACG
>DATNKY010000033.1:0-2305 GCA_035603155.1 Solirubrobacteraceae bacterium | reverse complement strand
CCCCAAACCTAACGAAAAGCTAAGCAGTTCTCGGTTGCACGGCCCAGATGACATTGATTTGATCAACACTACAAAATCAGATCACAGGGGAAGGGACCGCTCTTGAGTGTTCGCGTCAGTCGTAGTGCAGAGGCATCTTGGCAAGGCAACGTGCCCGAAGGCGGCGGCCGGATCGCGCCCGGGAGCGGGGCATACGAGGGTGCCTTCACACTCAAGGCGCGAGTCGAAGACGTCGAGCGCGGCACAAACCCGGAGGAGCTGATCGCCGCCGCGCAGGCCGGATGTTTCACGATGTCGCTCGCGAATCTGCTCAGCGAGGCCGGGTCGCCGCCGCGCGATCTGCGCACGACCGCTCGCGTCCGCCTCGAGCAGAAAGACGAGGGCTTCCGGATCACGCAGATCGCGATCGCGACCGTCGGCGACGTCCCCGGCGTCGACTCGGACCAGTTTCAGG
Source organism: Solirubrobacteraceae bacterium (assembly GCA_035603155.1). GTDB lineage: Bacteria > Actinomycetota > Thermoleophilia > Solirubrobacterales > Solirubrobacteraceae > Palsa-465. The sequence continues at coordinate 1,851 of DATNKY010000033.1, read as the reverse complement.
CGCTCGCCCAGCAGGCCAAGGACACCTGTCCGGTATCGCTCGCTCTGGCCGGGACCGAGATCACGCTGGAAGCGAGCGTCGAGTGACCGGACCCTGCATGCAGGCCGTTGACCCGCGCGCCGCGAATATGGGAGGGTGGCGCTCCAAGCGCGGCCGGCTCGCTGCCCAACTGCGATGAAGCATTCAACCAGTTCGAAAGGCTTCTGATGGCGAGCGTCGCCGTGATCGACTCGGGCGCGGTCCAGCCGCGACAGAACCCAGCCACGGGTCTGACGGTGCGGCCGACGATCGGCACGCAGACCGGCTTTGACGCGCTCGAGCAGGCAGTCCTCGAGCTCGAGGCCGGACGCTCGCGCGAGATCGAGATCGGTGGCGTCGAAGAGACGCTGTTCGTGCTCGCGGGGCACGGCTCGGTCCACGTCGATGATCAGGTACACGAGCTCGAGCCCGAGGTCGGCCTATACCTGCCGCCGGGCTCGACCTTCGCGCTCGAGAGCGAGGGCCCGGAGACGCTACGTCTGGTCGCTGTACGAGTGCCCAGTCCCGAGCCGGCCGAGCAGACGGTCGGCCCGTCTGAGCCGGCGGTCAGCCGCCTGGCCGACCAGGAGCTCGAATCGGCCACGACCGATCGCGAGTTTCGGATCGTCGCCGATCCGGACAGCGGACTGCGCTCTGCCACGCACTTCGTCGGCTACATTCCGACGGCGCGGGCGCCGGACCATTTCCATACTTATGACGAAGTCATCTACGTGATCGACGGCGAAGGGGTCATGCACGCCGGCGATTTTCAGCAGCGGTTATCGCCTGGAGCATGTATCCAGCTTCCGGCGCGGACCGTGCATTGCCTGGAAAACACGGGCACGGAGCCGATGCGGGTCGTCGCCGTGTTCAGGCCCGCCGGGTCTCCGGCGGCCGCGTACTACCCGGATGGGACCCCTGCGTACCAGGCCGGCGACACTTAGCAACTCAAGAGGAGGAGCAAAGACTCATGAAGGGACGGACGTTCTTAGCCGCATGGGCGCTGGTGGCGCTGATCGCGGCCGGCTGCGGCAGCAGCAGCAGCAGTAGCAGCAGCAGTGCCGCTGCGAGCGCGAGCTCGGGCTCAGGCGGTACTGCGAATACGAACTGCAAGGCCTCGGTCGCGATTGAAGGACCGTTCACCGGTCCGGTCGCTCAGGTGGGGCTCGAGCAGCTGCACTTCGCGCAGCTGGCGGTCGCCAACGACAACAAGTCGCTCGGGATTCACGTCACCCTCAACCAGGATGACACCCAGCTGACCCCGTCGATCGCGACCCAGAAGACCCAGGCGATCATCGCCTCTCCCGCGGTGGCCGTGATCGGGCCGTCGGGCAGCCAGGAGGTCGAGGCAGTGGGACCACTGCTCGGTCGGGCCGGGATCGCCGCCGTCACCGGATCCGCGACCCTGCCGGCGCTGGCCAGCAGCGGCGCCAACAAGACGTTCTTCCGCGTGGTGCCGGACGACAACGTCCAGGGACCGCAGGACGCGAACTACATCGTCAACCACCTGCACCCGAAGGGCGTACTGATCGTCGACGACGACGAGGCCTACTCGCAGGGGATCACCAAGGTGATGATCCCGATCATGCAGAAGGCCGGAATCAAGGTCGATCATGAGACGATCAACGGCACCGACACCGGCGCGACGCTGAACAACGCGATCTCGTCGCTCGTCACCTCGCATCTGAACTCGAACACGCAGGTCGCGGTGCTGCCGTGGCAGGCTGCCGCGAACGCGCAGCAGTTCGGCCTCGACGCGCAGCAGCAGCACAAGAAGGTGATCCTGTTCGGTACCGACGGGACCAACTCGCCGTCGCAGTTCCACATCCCGGG
>DATNKY010000028.1:0-2845 GCA_035603155.1 Solirubrobacteraceae bacterium | reverse complement strand
GTTCGCGGGAGCGACGATTCCGCTCGGGCGCTGGGACGACACGCTCGGCGAGTACATCCTCGACTGGGATGACGTTCTCGCAAGCCCGGATCCGGGGGCGGTCGTGCTCGACTTCGCCCATTCAGCCTTCCGCCAGGCCTGCGCGGTATGCGGCTGGGACGGCGCTCTGGCCGCCAGCGCGGAGGGAAACCCGCCGCCGCTGGCGTAGAGCGTTCAGCTGTAGGACGGTCGCTTGTCAGGCGGCGAGGCGGCGGCGGGCCTTCTGCACGGACGGCAGCGCGGCCTTCGCCTTCGCCAGCGGGCGCGCCCGCACGTCGACGCTGGCCGGCTTCGCGGCGATCGTGATCTCCTCGCCGGTCGCCGGGTTGCGACCCGTGCGCTTCTTGGTGGCGGGCTTGACGCGGACGGTCAACTGCACGACACCGCCGATCCTGACCTTCTCGGCGTTTCCGAGTTGTTCGAGCACGATCGTCTCGAGCGCTTCCACCGCGCGCTTGGCGTCGGCTTTACTCAGCTCAGCCTTATCGGCAACGGCAGTGACCAACTGGGCCTGTGTTAACGGCACGGCACTCCTCCTGCGGGTCTAATCGTGGGGACGGATTTGGGGATTCAACCTTGGACAGCGGACGGACGGGCGAAATTGTTCGTCGCGAGCCGCAGCCCGATCAGCCGCCCGGAACGGCCTGATCGGCCGAACATGCTCGCGCATTAAAGAAATCGATGCATGATCAGTAGCCCGACGTACCCGTACTTGGGGTGGTTGAACGCCTCGGGAACGCTCGTCAGTACCTCGAAACCGAGCGACCGCCAGAGCGCCACCGCGGGTGCGTTCGTCTCCACCACGGCGTTGAACTGGATCGCTCGGAACCCGTCTTGGCGCGCCCACTCGATCACGTGCTCCCCTAGTGCACGACCGGTTCCGCGGCCGGAACTCCGGGGATCGACCATGAAGCTCGCCGACGCGACATGCGAGCCGGGACCGGGCCGATTGGCATACATGCTGGCCGTGCCGAGCACCGTGCCGTCGGAGTCGGTCGCCACGACGGTCCGCCCCGGTGGCTCGATCATCCACATGCTCCGGCCCTCCGCCTCGTCCATATCCGGGTCGTACGCGTATGTCTCGCGCGCGGCCACGATCTCGTGGAAGAACGGCCAGATCGCCGCCCAGTCCTCGGGTCGGGCGTCTCGGATCGTCACTGATCGACGGTCGTCTGACACTTCGGCGACTGCAGAGTAGGTACGTGCTCAGTGCGCCTGCACGGACGCCGTGCCCTTCGACGCCGCGGTCTTCTGCAGCTGGCGCTCGGGCGTGATCCGAACGACGTTCCACGCGAGATGCATCTTCGCGAGCGTCGAGATCACCATCCCCGAAGGGTCGATCTCCCACCACCGCAGACCGTGGTACGCCGACCGCGGGAACGCGTGATGGTTGTGGTGCCATGACTCTCCGAACGAGAACACTGCGAGCCACGCGACGTTCGTCGACTGGTCTTCGATGTCGAAGCGGCGCCGGCCGAAGAAGTGGCAGATCGAGTTCACCGACCAGGTGACGTGGTGGACGAGGAAGATCCGCACCAGTCCGCCCCAGATGTAGCCGAGCAGCGCTCCGCGTAGCGTGAACCCGTCGAGTACGAACCCGGCGACGGTCGGGATCGCGAGCGAAAGCACCACGAGCCATGGGAACCGTTTGCCGATCCGGCGCATGGTCTTGTCCTCGTAGAGGTCGGTCGCGTATTTCTTCCAGTCGGCCTGGCCCTGGGTCTCGAGCAGCCAGCCGGTGTGCGCGTGCCACAGCCCGCGCAGGCCGCTGCCGTGTCCGACGTGCGGGCTATGCGGGTCGCCTTCTTTGTCGGCGTTGGCGTGGTGCTTGCGGTGGTCGGCGACCCAATCCAGCACCGATCCCTCAACGGCCAGCGAGCCGAGGACCGCGAACGTGCGCTCGAGCCAAGGGTAGGTCTGGAACGCCCGGTGGGTGAGCAGCCGGTGGAAGCCGACCGTGATGCCGAGCCCCGTGATCAGGTACATCACGATCAGGATCCCGAGGTCGGTGGCGTCGACGGCTCGGTTCCACAGCAGAACGATCGCGGCGAGCACGCCGGCCAACGGGACGACCACGCCGAGCAGATTTGCGATGCGTTCGCTTCGGGTCATGTCTTAGGAGCTTCCCATATAGGGTCGGGCGTGAACTACCCGACGAGAGACCAAACCCCCCGCCTGTCGGGACGTTACACCGGACCCCCCACCTGTCGGGAGCTCACGCCGCGGTTCCATTCGCGTGTCGCGCGTCAAACGCCCCCCATTGCAGGCATGATTCAGCGATGGCCGACGAGGTGCTGCTCCCGGGGTTGGTCGCGATCGAGCATTCGTTCGAGGTGCCGCTCGACCACGACGACGACGCCGGCGAGCGGATCACGGTGTTCGCGCGAGAGCTCGCCGACCCCGACGGCCGGGACCGGCCGTTTCTCGTCTATCTCCAGGGCGGCCCCGGATTCGAGGCGCCACGGCCGACGCGGCTGCCGAACGAACCCGGCTGGCTCGACCGGGCGCTGACGGACTTTCGCGTGCTGATGCTCGACCAGCGCGGCACGGGTCGCTCGACGCCGGTCGGAACCCTGCCGGGGATGAGCGCCGCGCAACAGGCGGACTACCTGGCACACTTCCGCGCCGATTCGATCGTGCGGGACGCCGAGTGGATTCGCCGCGAGCTCGGGGTCGATCGGTGGAGCGTGCTCGGTCAGAGCTTTGGCGGTCTGTGCGTGATCACATACCTGTCGCTGGCTCCGGAAGGGCTGCGCGAAGCGCTCGTGACCGGTGGTATCCCCGCGCTCGGCCCACGGATCGACGA
>DATNKY010000031.1:0-4875 GCA_035603155.1 Solirubrobacteraceae bacterium | reverse complement strand
CGTCGTCGACTACGGCGGACTGTTCTTCGACGACCTCCGTCCCGGCCAGACGCTCGTCCGCGGCGATCACCGCGGCTTCCGCCCCGCGGGCTGGATCGAAGCGGGACGCGAGCGTATTGACTCGATGCGCCCGATCGCCGACCGGGCCGGACTGACGATGATCCAGCTCGCCTGTCAGTGGAACCTGGCTCACGGGCCCGTCCGGTGCGTGGCGCCGACGCTGATCCAGGAGGTCGGTCCCGGCGCCCGAGCGATCGAGGACAAGCGTGCCGAGCTCGCCCAGCTGCCGTCAGAACTCCGGTTGACCGCCGACGACGTGGCCGCGATCAGGACGATCGGGGACAACACGGGGTGCATGGCGCTCAAGGGCGCCAATCCTCAGCATTCGGGCGACGAGCAGCCCGACCGCTGGTTGCTCGATGAACGCCTCGCGACGGTCGCGCGCCGCTGGGAGATCGAGCCCGAGCGCGACCTCTCCCAGCGGGCCGCCGCGTGAGCTTCTCGTTGACCGGTGGCTGCGGCTGCGGGGCGGTCCGATACGAGATCACCTCGCCGCTCGTGTCGGCGACCTACTGTCACTGCACTCGCTGTCAGCGACGCACGGGAACCGCGGCCTCGGCCAACGCGCGCGTCGAGCCCGGCTCGTTTCGCGTCGTCTCCGGCGAGGATCGCCTGAGCGCCTGGAAGCCCGAGGGAGGTGCCGAGAAGTGGTTCTGCGGCGACTGTGGCTCGGCGCTCTTCAGTCGCATGCCCGACGATCGGTCCCAGATCGGGGTCCGGCTGGGCTCGTTTGACTCAGATCCCGGGATCCGGCCCAGTGCTCACCAGTTCGTCGCCTATGCCGCGGTCTGGGAGCAGCTCCCGGATGACGGCCTGCCGCGCCATCCCGACGGACCACCGGCCGGCTAGAGGCAGACCGTCAGGCGCGCTGCGCTGCCGCTTCGAACTCGGCCCGTATCCACTCGCAGTTCACCGACAGGTCCTCCACGCCCATCGCCGCGGCGACGTTGACCGCCATGCCGTGGCGAAAGAAGTCATCGAGCCGCTCGGGGTCCGCGTCCGAGAGCTCACGCACGTGCGAGACCAGCCGCGCGTATGCCGCACGCACGCGCCCTCTGATCACCTCGTCGTCGCAGGCGGCGTAGGACTGGAGTTGCAGCATCAGGTAGTCACGCTCGCTCTCGAGCAGCTCCGCGTATGCCGCGCCCATCGCGTCGAGCAGATCGGTATCGGGCTCGGCCGTGGCCGGATCGAACTCAGCGGCCACCTCGTCAAAGCACGCCGACACGAGGTCGAATCCGCGCTCGACGGCGGCCAGAAACAGCTCTCTCTTGTTGCCAAACAGGCTGAACACGTACGGCTGCGCGACGCCAACTCGCCGGGCGATCCGGTCGACAGGGGTCCCGTGCAGCCCGGTCATCGCGAACTCGTGCACCGCCGCCAACACCAGCGCGTCCCGACGCTCGGACGCCGGGACGCGCTGACGGGGAGTGTCTCTGGAGCTGAGGCTCGAATCGCTCGCCATTGAAGTCGCCACCGATCCTATGGCACGGTCAGGCCGGTGCACCGGCGAGTTCGTGTTGCCGAGCACCGTCGGGGACCGCGGAGCTCTCGACCTCGGCATGACGCAAGGCCGCGGTGCGGGTGTTGAACGGGAGCACCAGGGCGACCAGGGCGCCGACGGCGAGCACCGCCGCACCGACCCACACCGCCGGGATCATGCCGTTGACGAACGCCTGCGCAGAGACGTAGCCGCCGTGGCTGGCAAACACCGTCGCGAGCACCGACACGCCGAGGACGCCGCCAAGCTCGCGAATCGCGTTGGTCGCGCCGGAAGCCTGCCCGGCCTGGTCGGTCCTGACCGAGGAGAGGACCGCGTTCGCGGCGGGCGCGAACACCAGCGCCATGCCCGAGCCACCGAGGATGAACGGGCCGATCAGACTCGCGTAGCTCTGCGCGACGCTGGCTTCCATCGCGATCCAGGCCAGCGCCGCCGCCTGCAGCCCGAGCCCCGCGACCATGAACATGCGGCTTCCGACACGCTCGGAGAAGAAACCCGCGAGCGGCGAGACGATCATCGTCGCGCCCGTCCAGACGAGCAACTTGACGCCGGCCTGCAGCGGGGAGTTGTGAAGCACGTCCTGGAGGAACTGGCTCAGGAAGAAGATCGAGCCGAACATCCCGAAGTACATCGCCAGCGAGACGACGTTCGTGACGGCGAAGCCGCGGTTGGCGAAGAAGCTGATCGGCAGCATCGGGTTCTCGGTCCGGCGCTCCTGGAAGATGAATGCGATCACGAGCAGCGCGCCGCCGATCAGTGACACGAGCACCTCGGTGTTCGTCCAGCCGAGCGACTGCGAGCGAACGAGTCCGAACACGATCCCGAACAGGCCCGTGGACCCGAGCGCAAGCCCGCCGAGGTCCAGGTGTGCATCGGGCCCATGGCTCTCGGTCAGTCGCGCTCCGGCGAGCGGGACGAGCACCGCGCCGATCGGGACGTTGATCCAAAAGATCCAGTGCCACGAGGCAGCCTGGATTACGGCGCCGCCGACCAGCGGTCCAAGCGCCACCGCGACGCCGCTGATGCCTGACCAGACGCCCAGTGCCAGCCCGCGCTGGGCGGGCGGAAAGGCGTCGGCGAGCAGGGTCAGCGTCAACGGTGTCGCGATCGCCGCCCCGACGCCCTGGGCCGCACGCGCGGCGATCAGCAGCGCGGTCGACGGAGCGAGCGCCGCCGCAGCGGACGACACCGTGAACAGCGCGATTCCAGCCATGAACATGCGCTTGCGGCCAAATCTGTCGCCGAGAGCTGCGCCGGTCAGCAGCAGGACGGCGTAGGAGAGAACGTACGCGTTGACGGTCCACTCGAGAGCCTGGATCGACGCGCCGAGATCGCGGTGGATGCTCGGGAGTGCGACGTTCACGACGAGGTTGTCGAGCACAACCATGAACAGTCCGATCGAGACGATTGCGAGGGTCCAACCCCGCTGCCGGGAAGTGGTCATCGGGCCTCCAAAGAGTTCTTAGTGACTACTAACTGCGAATAGATTAGCAGTCGCTAATAATCTGTCAAGTCCGGCTCCCTGCTGCTCCCGATGACGCCCGTCGATGTGTCCCGCCGGCGTGCCGATCAAGGCCACGCCAGGGGGCTTAGCCGTGTCTTGTCAGCTCACCGCCCGAGCCGCGCCTCGTCGCGCGTCGGCTGAAACAGCTCGACCGGATTTCCCGCCGGGTCCTCGACCAGGATCTGCCGTCCGCCAACTCCCTCGATGATCTCATTGCGAAATCGAGCGCCGGCGCCGCGCAGAGCTCCTACGACCCCGTCGAGGTCGTCGACCTCGAGCTGGAACCGGTTCCAGCCGCCGGGGGTCGGCAATGATCCGTCTGGCATCGCCTGCCCGCCGCCGGGCCCCCCGCCCGGTGCGGTGAGCACGAGCCGGAGGTCCCCACGCGAGAGCATCGCGAACGCGGGCGCCGGGTGCATGACCTCGTCGAAGCCGAGCTGATTGCAGTAGAAGTCGATCGCGGCGTCGACGTCATCGACGATGTAGCGAACGCTGACCGTGGTCATGGTGCCCTCCCGAGTTGCGGTTGAGTTATAGAACGTACGCGTATCACAGCGAGACGTCAACGTTTTATAGATTCAGGTTGTGGTGGACGTCGACCGAACGGATCCCAGGATTCTCCGTTCTCGAGCGGTGATCCTCGAGGCGGCCGTCGCCGAGCTGGCCGAGGTCGGCTACGGGGGGGTCACGATCGAGGCGGTTGCTGCCCGGGCCGGCGTCGGGAAGTCGACGATCTACCGGCACTGGGGGGACAAGCTCGATCTGATCGCCGATGCTTTTGAGACCTTCCACGAGCGGATGGTCCCCGACCTCGGCGAGCTGCCGGCGCGCAAGGCGATCGAACTGCTGCTCGGGCACGTGGCCGAGGTGGTGGTCGACTCGATCTTCACGCGCTGCATCCCAGCGATGATCGAAGGCGCCGAACGCGATCCGCGTGTACGCGAGTTCTTCCACGCGTACTCCGCGGAGCGGCGCCAGGTGCTGATCGACCTGATCCGCCGCGGCATCGATGATCAGGAATTTGACGCCGGAGTGGATCCGGAGCTCGCGACCTCGGCGATGCTCGGAACGATCTTCTACCGGCGCCTGATGACCGCCGAGCCGTTCGATCCGGCCGGGGCGGGGGAGCTGGTCGAACTCGTGCTCGCGCCAGGGCGCTAGCAATCACGGCCAAGGCGCTCGGACGGGTCCTCCACGGGTCGGCCATCCGCCGACCATGCGAACATACGTTCGTCCATGTACACCGAGCTCCACTGCCACTCGGCGTTCTCGTTCCTCGACGGAGCATCGCTTCCGGACGAGCTTGTCCCGGCCGCTCTGAAGCTTGGTCACAAGGCCGTCGCGCTGACCGATCACAACACGGTCTCGGGCTCGATGGAATTCGCCGTCTCGGCGCACGCGCTCGGGCTGCGACCGATCCACGGGGCGGAGGTCGATATCCATGACAATGGTCACCTCACGCTGTTGGTCGCCGATTCCCGAGGCTGGTCGAACCTGTGCCGCATCTTGACCCGCGCGCACGAACACACGCGCGACGGCCGTCCCGGAGCACCGCCCAGCGAACCTCAGACGCCGCTTGAGGTCGTGCTCGAGCACGCGGAGGGGCTCGTCTGCCTGAGCGGCTGCGCGCTGCACGGCGTCCACGACGAGCCGACTCTCCGGCGGCTGCTGGAGGCGTTCGGAAGCGAGCGTCTCAGAATCGAGCTGCAGCATCCGATGCTGCGCGATGACCGCGCGCGCAACCGGCGGTTGATGGCGCTCGCGCAGCGACTGAAGGTCGCCTGCGTGGCGACCGGTGACGTTCACGTGC
>DATNKY010000341.1:0-2783 GCA_035603155.1 Solirubrobacteraceae bacterium | reverse complement strand
GCATCCAGTTGACGTTGCCGCGCAGGGTGTTGACCTCGCCGTTGTGGGCGATCATCCGATAGGGGTGGGCCAGCTCCCAGCTCGGGAACGTGTTGGTGGAGAAGCGCGAGTGCACGAGCGCCAGCCGCGAGGCAACGCGGGGATCGCGCAGATCGGGGAAGTAACGCGGCAGCTGCGGAGCGGTCAGCATCCCCTTGTAGACGATCGTCCGGCTCGAGAAGCTCGGCAGCGCCAGCTCGGGCCCGGCGGCCCGCTCGATCACGCGCCGGATCACATACAGCTTGCGCTCGAACGTGCCCTGGTCCTCGATCTCCTCGGAGGCCTCGATCAGCACCTGGCGGATCACCGGCGCCGACAGCCTTGCGGTCTCGCCGACGAACCGATCATCGACCGGCACGTCGCGCCACCAGACGGGACGCTGGCCCTCGGCCTCGATCGTCTCCTCGATCAGCTGCTCGAGCGCCAGCCGCCGTTCGGGATCCGGGGGCAGATAGCAGACGCCGACGCCGTAGCGACCCGGAGCGGGCAGCTCGACCCCCGCGACCGCCCCGCGCATGAACGCGTCGGGGATCTGCAGCAGGATCCCGGCGCCGTCACCCGTGTTCGGGTCCGCCCCCTCGGCGCCGCGGTGCTCGAGGTTCTCGAGCGCGTCGAGCGCCTTCTCGACGACCGCGTGGCTCGGCTCGCCGAACAGCTTCGCGACCAGCGCGATGCCACACGAATCGTGCTCATAGCTGGGGTGGTAGAGGCCCGTGGCCCTCGGTCGAGCGGTTCGGTTCATGGTGTCTTGTGGGTGCCCTGCAAGCGGGGTTGGGCACGGTGAGGCAGGGCGCAAAAGCGTACCAGCGGCCGTCGCCGATTCGGCGATGCGCAGCGCTTTTTTGGTTGTGCCGGCCGGCTAGCTCTTGGACTTCGCCCGCGACTTGCTCGCGCCGTTCTTGGACCGCGAGCCCGAGTCCGAGCCGTCCTTGCTCGATGTCGAGCTCTTGCGCGACTTGGCGGCGGGCTTTTTGTCCTTGGGCTCCGGCGTGTCGCTCGAACCGCTTCGGACCTCGGCGAGGCTCGCCTCGAGCGCCGCCATCAGGTCGGGCGCCGGCGCTTCCTCCTCGGCCTGCGGCTGGACCGCGATCTCCTCACCGGCGGCCTTGCGCTCGATCAGGTCGATGACGCGCTCACGATACTCGTCGCGAAACTTGCCGGGATCGAACTCGGCCGATAGCGAGTCGATCAGCTGCTGGGCCATCGTCAGCTCGCGCTCGCTCGCCTCGGCCTCGCCGACGGCCTCGAGCTCGTCGATCCGGTCGGGCGTGAGGACCTCGTCACCGAACAGCATCGTCGACATCGTCATCACGTCACCGGTCGGGCGCAGCGCGCAGAGCTGCTGCTTGGAGCGGATCACGACGCGCCCGATCCCGACCTTGCCGGCCTGGCGCATCGCGTCGAGCAGCAGCCGATAGGCCTTGGCCCCGCCGGTCGTGGGGGCGAGGTAGTAGGAGTGGTCGTAGTAGATCGGGTCGATCTCGTCCAGGTCCACGAACTCCTCGATGTCGATCGTCTTCGTCGCCTTGGGATCGAGCGCATCGAGCTCCTCGGGCTCGATCAGGACGTACCGATCGGGGGACAGCTCGTAGCCCTTGACGATGTCCTCGAAGGCGACCTCGTCGCCGGTCTGGGGGTCGACTCGCTTCTGCTTGATCCGGTTGCCCGTCTTGCTGGAGAGCTGGTGAAAGCGGACCGTCTTTGGGGAGGTGGCGCTGTACAGCTTGACGGGCACGTTTACGAGCCCGAAGCTGATCGCGCCTGTCCAGATTGCGCGTGCCATTAATCAGTTTGTATACAGCACGGGCGGCTCGGGCAAGGGTTGATCGGAGTCTTGCCGCGACGGGCCCGGGGCGACCTAGGTGTCCTAGCGTCCTATATGGGCGCTTAGACACCGAGGTAGCCCAACGGGCGCGAAGATCTCACGAAATGCCCAGCAAACGCGTTTCATATCCAGTGCGCCTGCCCCCGTTCCAGACTCTGCTCGATACGCATGGACGCGATGTCCACCGCTTTCTGATCGCGAGCGTCGGTCCGGTTGACGCCGACGACTGCTACCAGGAGACGTGGCTCGCGGCGCTGCGGGCGTATCCGGAGCTGCGCGACGCGTCGAACCTGCGCAGCTGGGTGCTGACGATCGCGCACCGCAAGGTGATCGATCACGCCCGGTCGCGGGCGCGCCGGCCGGTTCCGATCCCGGAAGCCGACACCGGCGCCACCGACGGCGTCGAGCCGACCGCACAAGCGCTCGACGGGGACGTCTGGTCAAACGTCGCGAACCTCCCAGACAAGCAGCGCACTGCGCTCGCGCTGCGGTTCGTCGCCGACGCCGCCTACGCCGATATCGCGTCGGTGATGGAGACGAGCGAGGAAGCGGCGCGCCGCAACGTACACGAAGGCCTGAAACGACTGAGGAAGGAATACACGCCATGACCCAGCCCGAAGCGCTGGAGCGCGAGCTGCGACGGGCCGCCGCGGCCGCCGACTCCCGCCCACCCGAATTCGCTCTCGCCGCCGACGCGGCGGGACTGCTCGACGTCGCCTATACGACTACCGACTCCCCGGTCGGGACGCTGCTGCTCGCGACGACCCCCGCGGGGCTGGTGCGCCTCGCGTACGTCGATTTCGAGCAGGAGGACGCAGTCCTGGCCGAGCTGGCCGAGCGCGTCTCGCCGCGCGTGCTCGCCGTGCCGCGCAAGCTCGACGGGCCGCGGCGCGAGCTCGATCAGTACTTCACCGGCGGG
>DATNKY010000035.1:0-3643 GCA_035603155.1 Solirubrobacteraceae bacterium | reverse complement strand
TCCCGAAGGCCAACCTCGAAGGCATCTACGGCGCAGGCCCTGTGGGGTGCCCCGTACCTGTATCGCGCAGACGATCCCGCCAAGCTCCTGCTCTCCCTCGGCGGATGCGACCTGCCCCGGAATCAAGAAGGCATCGCGCTCGTCGGAGACCCGCGCAACGACGTGCAACTGTTCACCAGTCAGATGGCGGTGGCATTCATCAGGATGCACAACCGTCTGGTCGATCGCTTTCGCCATGACGGGGTTGCAGAGCAGGACATCTTCGACGAGGCGCGGCGGGCCGCCACGTGGCACTACCAGTACGTGATCGTGCGCGAATTCCTGCCCGGGGTCATCGGCTCAGAGCTCACCGCCGAGCTCCTTGACGACGGTCCGCAGCTGTATCGCCTCGACGGCGGCCCGTACATCCCCTTCGAGTTCGCCGACGCCGCCTACCGCTATGGCCACGCCCAGATTCGCGACCGATATCAGATCAACGAGCATTTCGGTCCGTGCCCGGTGTTCCCCGATCTCATGGGTTTCGGCCCGGTCCCGCCCGAGCACACCGTCGACTGGACGCTTCAGATCGACGTCGTGGGCCACGCGCCCGCACAGCGCGCCAAGCGCATCGACGCGCGCCTCCCGGCCTCGCTCATCGCGCTACCCACGCGGGTCTCCGGATCATCGCCAGGCACCGACTACGCGTCTCTGGCTAACCGTGATCTGCAACGAGGACAGGCCGTCGGCCTCGCCTCCGGTGAGGCCGTCGCCCGCCGCCTTGGCGTTCCCGTGCTCAGCGCCGACCACGTCGGTCTCGCTGAACACGGGTGGGCCGCAGAGACGCCGCTGTGGTACTACATCCTCAAGGAGGCCGACGTCCTGCACAATGGCGACCAGCTGGGTCCAGTCGGAGGCCGGATCGTCGGGGAGGTGCTAATCGGCATCATCGACGCCGACCCGGACTCCTTCCGATCTGTGGACCCCACCTGGACTCCAACGCTCGCAGCCCGACGCGCGGACGCCGGGGTCTTCGGCTTGGCCGACATCTTGGTCCCAGTCCATTGACGGGAAGTCCCGTGCCAGAGGGCTCCTGGCTTGTCATCTAGTTACTACCTCGCTGCAGTTCGCCAAGCGCGTTGCAGATGGCGCTGCCCGGCTGGATCGCTGCCGTCGTCCGTTGACAAGCGAGCGCTCACGATATATCGTTGAGCTATCGATCGCGTCGGAAAGAGGCTCACATGACCAACCAGTACTTCTTGGATCGCATCGCGGGTCGCAACCCCGACCTACGCGCTGGCGACGAGGATCGCGAGCAAATAGCGGAGCGCCTTCGCACGAGCCATGCCGAGGGCCGTCTCGACCTGGCCGAGTTCCAGCAGCGCCTCGAGCGTTGCTACGAGGCGAAGACCATCGGCGAGCTCGATGAGCTCGTTGTAGATCTACCCCAACAGGACGATCGGGACGGGCGACCCTCGTTGGGGTGGTTCGCGCCGCGGCGCTTGCGCCTAGCGTCGTTGGCTCCGATCGTGATTGCGCTGATAGTGATCTCGGCGGCGATCGGGCATCACCTCTTCTGGCTGTGGATACCACTCCTGTTCCTCTTCTCGAGGATGTCGTGGTGGTATCGAAGGCGGCCGTCGGCAAGTACGCGACGCGGACCCGACGGGTGGATCTGAGACTGTGCGGTCCTGCTAGCGCACGACCGGCGTCGCGCCGGCGTGCCGGCGCGACAGGGGGCGGGCGCCGACGAGGTCGACGCCTGCACCGTGCAACTCGTCCGCAACGGCCCGCGTGGCGCCCCAAAGCGCCGGCCCTCCCCGTTGCGAGTCCTTCGTCGTCTAAGGCAGTTGCGCGGCAGCGCACCGCCAAGGGTTAAGCGATCGTCAGGACGGAACTAGATGGATCGCCAGCGATCAGCCCGGTGGCCGGAAGGTCGCAGTTGCGGCCCTGCTCATGGCCTCCTGTGCCTCGTTCATGTCAAGCAGCGCGGTGGTCTCGGTGCTGATCTGGCCGCTCGCGCCGACCGCCATCGCCAGCGCGACCACAGCGACGTTGTCGGGTGCATCTAATAAGAACACGCCATCGTGCTCACCGAACGCCCACCAGATGCCGTGCAGCTTGCATCCAAGCGACTCGGCCGCGTCGGCGGCGACGGCACCGCGGTCGTGCGGGTTATCGATCATCGCCTTTACCGCCTCGGCGGAGTACTTGAAGCGACCCAGATAAAACGGCACGTCAGCCTCCAATCCTTCGCGGACATCGTGCGACGATTCTCTTCGAGGAACCCGGCGACGGCAAGCCGCGGTCGCCGTGGCTCAGCGGAGAGCCCAGCAGGACGCAAGAGTCCCGAGACAATTGGGTGGCACGCACCTTCGGCCTGGCTCATGGGTTTGTGAGTGCCTCGGGCAGTTGACGGCGGGAGCGAATCTCGAGCTTCGCGTAGGCGTTGGAGAGGTGCATCTCGACGGTGCGGAGGGTTACGAAGAGCGCCTGGGCTATCTGCTTGTTGGTCATTTCTCGCGCGGCCATCTCGGCGACGCGGCGTTCGCTTGGGGTGAGCGAGTCAACGCCGGTCAGCGCGGGCCGGCGGGGACGGGCGCCGGCGATGAGCAGTTCGTCGTGCGCTCTGTCGGTTAGGGCGGTGGCGCCGCACGCGTGGGCCAGGTTCATACCGGCGGCGAGGCGCTCGCGCGCGTTGTTGGGTTGTCCGGCACGGCGCAGGGCTGAGCCGAGATCAACCAGCGCCTTGGCGTACTCCAACCTTGCGTCGGCGTCCTTGAGGGTCGCGACCGCTTGGGTCAGCAGGCCGATCGCGTCTGTACCGTTCTCGACGAGACCTCGGGTGCGGAGTGCCATGCCGATCGCCAGCCTCGTGTCCCAGAGCTGTGCCAGCTCCAGGTCGTCCTGTGCCAGACGTCGCGCCTGCTGCAGGTCGCCACGGCGGGCCAGCGCGGGAGCGAGATCTACCCTCGTGCGCCACGGCACCTTGCGGCCCGGGACTTGGTCAACTCTCGCCTCGAACAGTTCCAGGTCGGTGATTCCGCGGTCCGTTTCGCCGCGAGCGAGGCGCAGGAGCCCGCGGGCCCTCAGCAGGTAGTTGAGCAATGTGGCATCCGGGATCTCCTCGCTGTCCCACGCGGCTGCCAGCACCGCTTCGGCCTCTGCAAGCTGGCTGCGGTCGATCAGGACTTCGATCAGCCATCCGGCCGCGAAGCTCTGCATCCCGGTTTCGTAGCCGGGTATCGCCGCGGCCTCGAACGCGCCCCGTGCTTCGCTTTCGGCCTGCGGCAGCCGTCCGCGACGGTAATCGAGCAACGCTGAGAAGCTCGACGCGGCTACGACTCCGACCAGCGAGGCTTTGGCTCGGGCGGCGTCGAGCGCGGCCGCACAGTAGCGGTCGGCGAGATCGACCTCGTGGGTCATGATCAGCGCGAACAGCGCGTCCCAGACAACCGGGCTGGTGCCAGCCTCGGTTAGCAGCCCGCCCTCAAGCGCTCGCCGAGCCACGTCCGCGACCTCACGCGCCGAGCCTCCATCGAAACCTCTCTGGTAGGAAAACGAAGCGAGCAGCATCCTCCCCGCGGGGGTGTCCTCAATGTCGGCCGTGGCAAGCGCTCGCAGGCGGCCCGCACCCCACGCGTACGTGGTCGGGGTGTGCCGGCTC
>DATNKY010000040.1:0-2194 GCA_035603155.1 Solirubrobacteraceae bacterium | reverse complement strand
CAGTAGTTGGGCGCGCACAGATGAGATCCGCCCTTGGTCACCCGGCGGGGGATGTGGGCGCCGGGGGCGCCGACGTCGTAGCTCCTATCGGGCGAGGTCACGCGCGGGTTGCGCGGCGCGCAACACGGGCTCTCGGGCTCGCCGGGATCGCGGGAGGCGAAGAAGTCGGCCGTCCACTCCCACACGTTGCCGGCCATGTCGTAGAGACCGAAGCCATTGGGCGCGAAGCGCTTGACGGGCGAGGTGCCCTGGAAGCGGTCAAGCAGCAGGTTCTCCCACGGGAACCGTCCTTGCCAGGTGTTGGCCATCATCTTCCCGCGCGGTGCGAACTCGTCGCCCCAGCAGAACACCTTGCCTTCGAGCCCGCCGCGCGCGGCCCGCTCCCACTGCGCTTCGGTCGGGAGCTCCTTGCCCGCCCACGCGGCGTACGCGGCCGCGTCCTGATAGGCGACGTGGGTCACCGGGTGCAGCTCTCGCCCGCCGATCGTGCTGTCCGGCCCCTCGGGCCGACGCCACTGTGCCCCCGGCATCCAGCTCCACCAGTTGTGCACATCTGACAGATCGACCGGACCGGCGGTCGGATGAAAGACCAGCGAACCCGGGACCAGCAACTCAGGATCGGCGTCGGGGTACTCGTCGGGCTCGGGAGCCACCTCCGCGAGCGTCACGTGGCCGGTCGCCTTGACGAAGCGGCGGAAGTCGGCCACGGTCACGGGATGCTCGTCGATCCAGAAGCCGTCGACCGCGACGCGGTGGGCCGGGCGCTCCTCGGGGTAGAAATCATCGGACCCCATCAGGAACTCGCCCGCTGGGACCCAGATCATGTGTTTGCCCGGCGCCGGCCCCGGCGCTCCGGTCCGGGCCGCCGGGTCGGATCGGGGCACTGAGACCGGATCGTGCACGGCGACCAAGCATACGGGCGACGTCTGCGGCCGCGGTTATGATCCCGTCGAATGAAGCTCTCGTGCGCTGTGCGGCGAGGGTCAATCGAGCCAACAGCCAACCGTCACTCGGGACAGCCGGCGATCCGACATCCCGGCCGGCACTGCTACAGGAGGCAAGCGCGCGATGTTCCTCGTCGCAACTAATTACCCGTTTCTAGACATCTTTTGGACGATCCTGATCTTCATGGCGTGGGTTGTGTGGATCTGGATCGCGATCACGATCTTCATCGACATATTCCGCCGCCGCGACATGTCCGGCTGGGTCAAGGCGTTGTGGGTCATCTTCGTGATAATCCTGCCGTTCTTAGGCGTGCTGATCTATCTGATCGTCTACCACGATGGGATGGCCGACCGCAGCCAGAAGCAGGCTCAGGATCAGCAGCAGCAGTTCGATCAGTACGTGCGTCAAGCCGCCGGTTCAGGCGGCGGCGCGGCCGCGGAGATCGAGAAGGCCAAGAAGCTGCTCGATGACGGCACGATCACCCAGGCCGAGTTCGACGCGCTGAAGGCCAAGGCGCTCGCACACGACGCCGCGTAGTCCTCGCGCTCGCGGGTGGGTGGGCCAGGCCCGCCCACCCGGTGCCTGCGGGGCTGAGCTCAGACGTCGTGCTCGGCGTCGACCTCGCCTGCGCTGACCGCCTCGGCGAGCCGCTGATGGTCGAGGTCGTTCTGATCGGCGTACGCGGTCGCGAAGCGCGCGATCGCGCGATCGAACTTCGGGCCGCTGCCGAGGTAGGCGCCGATCGCGAGCCGATCGCCGGAGCGGGCGTGAGACCGGGCGAGTGACCAGCCGCACGCGCGCGTATACGCGTGCAGGCCCGATTCGCTCATCGTCGACAGGTCGACCGACGCCTTCCAGTCCCACAGCTGGCGGATGTAGAAGTCATGCTCGTTGCCGTCGAGGCCCTCGCTGCGCTGCCAGCCGAGGAATACGTCGAGCGCCGCATGCGAGAGGCGTTGCCCACGCACCACCCGCTCGCCGTGGTTGGCGAACTTGCTCGCGCCGAGGTAGGGCTCGAGCACCGACGCGACGGCCTCCTTCATCTGCAGCACGAGCGGATCCCGGCCGTCACGGCCGACGAACAGCAGCACCCAGGCGCGGGTGCCGACGCTGCCGACGCCGACGACCTTGCGCGCCATGTCCACGAACCGGTAGCTCGCGAACAGATAGCGGCGGTCCTCATCGAGGCTCGCCACGTAGGCGTCGAGCGCGCCGCGCACGTAGTCGATGTCGCGCCGCTGGCCGGCTG
>DATNKY010000045.1:0-2623 GCA_035603155.1 Solirubrobacteraceae bacterium | reverse complement strand
CGCGGGCACGATGGCCGACTGGGTCACGATCTCATCGCTCGCGACGGCCGGCGGCACGCTCGTGCTGGCGGTCGCGACGTTCAGCTCCGTCAAGTCCGGGAACCGCTCCGCTCGCGTCGCCGAACGGGCGCTGCTCGCGGGGGTCCAGCCTGTCCTGATCCCCTCGCGCGAGGAGGATCACGATGAGCGCCTGCGATTCGGCGACGAGCAGATGCTCACGGTTCCCGGGCACGGCGCGAGCATCGAGCTCGGCGACGGTGTGATCTACCTGGCGATCGGGCTGCGCAACGGCGGCGCCGGGCTGGCGGTGATGCAGGGCTGGCATGTGCGGCCGCGGATCGACGGTCCGCTCGAGCCGCCGCCGCTCGAGCAGTTCCGCCGCCAGCAGCTCGACCTCTACGTCCCCGCGGGTGAGTCCGGCTACTGGCTCGGGGCGATGCGCGACCCCAACGAGCCCGGTTACGCGGAGGTGCGCACCGCGGTGCAGGAGAAGCGGGCGTTGCACGTCGACCTCATGTACAGCGACTACGAGGGCGGCCAGCGGACGATCGCCCGGTTCATGCTCACGCGCTGGCCCGGCGACGAGGTCCGCGGCGAGCGCGCGTCGGTGCTGCGCTACTGGAACGTCGACCGCGACGACCCCCGCCCGGCGCTCTGATCGTGATCGGGGCGGGCGGCCCGGTAGGTTGTCCGCGTCGCAGGGCGGACACGACCGGAAGGGTCCGACTACTCCGAGGGGTAGTATCGGCTTTACAAGGGGTTGACAGCAGGTGACGCGCAAAAATACCGAGGTTCCCGTATGAGCAAGGCCGTCGAGGAACGCGAGCGCGTGATCATCCGCTTCGCCGGAGACTCGGGCGACGGGATGCAGCTGACCGGCGGCCGGTTCACCGACGCGACCGCGGTGATCGGTAACGATCTCGCGACGCTGCCGAACTTCCCGGCCGAGATCCGCGCTCCGGCGGGCACGCTCGCCGGCGTGTCCGCGTTCCAGATCCACTTCGCCTCGCGCGACATCCTGACTCCCGGTGACGCGCCGAACGTGCTCGTCGCGATGAATCCGGCCGCGCTGCGAGCGAACATCGCCGAGGTCCCTCGCGGCGCGACGATCATCGTCAACGAGGATGCGTTCACCAAGCGCAACCTCGACAAGGCCGGTTACGGATCCAACCCACTCGAGGACGGCTCGCTCGAGCCCTTCCGCGTTCACCGGATTCCGATGACGACGCTCACGACGAGGGCCGTCGAGGAGGTGGAGGGCGCCGGCACGCGCGATGCCGGCCGCGCCAAGAACCTGTTCGCGCTCGGCGTGCTCTCGTGGCTGTACGGGCGCCCGACGGACGTGACCAAGCGCTGGATCGAGCAGAAGTTCGCGCGCACGCCCGTGATCGCCCAGGCGAACCTGGCGGCGTTCAACGCGGGCTGGTCGTTCGGCGAGACGACCGAGCTGCTCGATGTCCAGTATCACGTCGCGCCGGCCACCGATGTCGCGCCCGGGATCTACCGCAACGTCAACGGGACGACGGCGCTGTCGCTGGGGCTGATCGCCGCGAGCGTCCGCAGCGGCCTGCCACTCGTGCTGGCGAGCTATCCGATCACGCCGGCCTCGGAGTTGCTGCACGAGCTCTCGCGTCACGCGAAGGTCGGCGTCACGACGATCCAGGCCGAGGACGAGATCGCAGCCGCGGGGATGGCGCTCGGCGCCTCGTTCGGAGGCCGGCTCGGGGTTACGGCGACCAGCGGCCCCGGGATGGACCTCAAGGCGGAGACGATCGGCCTCGCGGTCGCGCTCGAGCTGCCGCTGATCGTGATCGACGTGCAGCGCGCCGGACCGTCGACCGGGATGCCCACCAAGACCGAGCAGTCCGATCTCCTGATGGCGCTCCACGGTCGCCACGGCGAGTCGCCGCTTCCGGTGATCGCTCCGAGCACCGCCGGCGGCTGCTTCGAGGCGGCGTTCGAGGCCGCGCGCATCGCGATCCGCTACCGCACGCCCGTGATCGTGCTGTCCGACACGTTCCTCGCGTCGTCGTCTGAGCCTTGGCTGCTGCCCGACGTCGCCTCGCTGCCGACGATCGATCCCGCATTCGCCGCCCCGCCGGCGGACGGAGCTGAGTTCATGCCCTACGCGCGCGACGATCGACTCGCCCGGCCGTGGGCGATCCCGGGCACCGCGGGTCTCCAGCATCGGATCGGGGGGCTCGAGAAGGCCGATCTGACCGGCAACATCTCCTACGACGGGGCCAACCACGAGCGGATGACCGAGCTGCGCGCGGCGAAGGTCGCCGGCATCGCGGACGAGATCCCGCCGCTGACGGTCGACTCCGAGCCCGGGGCCAACCTGCTCGTACTCGGCTGGGGCTCGACCGAGGGCGCGATCCGGGCCGGTGTGCACCGCGCGCGCGAGTCCGGCTGCAAGGTCGCGTGCGCGCAGCTTCGACACCTCAGTCCGCTCCCGAGCAACACGCGCGACGTCCTGCGCTCGTTCGAGCGAGTGCTGATCCCGGAGCTCAACTCGGGCCAGCTCGCGCAGGTCCTGCGGGCGAAGTTCCTGGTCGACGTCGAGTCGTTCTGCAAGATCCAGGGCCAGCCGCTGTTCGCGGCCGAGGTGGCCGAGGCGATC
>DATNKY010000262.1:0-5487 GCA_035603155.1 Solirubrobacteraceae bacterium | reverse complement strand
CCGATCCTGGACGAGAGCGCCCGGCTGTACGGGCTGGCGAGCGCCGAGCAGTTCGGCGGTCAGCAGCCGATCGAGCGGCTGCTCGAGCCCGAGGAGGTCGCCGCGGCGCTCGTGTTCCTCGCCGGCGAGCACGCCGGCGGGATCACGGGGACGGCGCTCCCGGTCGACGGGGGCCTATCGATTTGACGCTTCCGGAGGGCTTCGCCGTGGCGCTGTCGGACTCGGTGCGGCGCTACGACGGCGGTCGCGTGCTCGCCGGCGGTTCCCCGTACCGTGTGATGCGGCTGTCCGATGCGGGGCTGACCGCGCTCGAGCAGCTCCAGTGCGGTCACCCGTCGTCGCGCGCCGCGCGCGAGCTCGCCGGGCGCCTGATCGACGGCGGCCTAGCCTCGCCGGTTCCCGCCGAGGGACTCCGATCGCTCTCGGCCACCGTCGTGATCCCGGTCCGAGACCGGGCGTCCGAGCTCGACGCGTGCCTGAGCTCGCTCGAGGGCAGCGAGGTGGTGGTCGTCGACGACGGATCCGCGGACCCTGAGGCGGTCCGCACGGTCTGCCGGCGCCACGCCGCACGGCTCACGCGCATCCCGTCCAGCCGCGGGCCCGGCGCGGCGCGCAACGTCGGCCTGGACGGGATCGACACCGAGCTTGTCGCGTTCCTGGACTCCGACTGCGTTGCCTCGCCGGGCTGGCTCGAGCGCCTCGGCCGTCACTTCGGCGACCCGCGGGTCGCCGCGCTCGCGCCGCGAGTCGTCCCGCGCCCGCGGTCGGCGACCGCCGCCGCGACCGGCGCTAGGACGGGCGCGGCATGCGCCCGCGAGCGCTACGCGGCCGCCCGGTCGCCGCTCGATCTCGGCAGCGCTCCCGCGGAGGTCGGCCCCGGGAGG
Source organism: Solirubrobacteraceae bacterium (assembly GCA_035603155.1). Lineage (GTDB taxonomy): Bacteria > Actinomycetota > Thermoleophilia > Solirubrobacterales > Solirubrobacteraceae > Palsa-465. The sequence continues at coordinate 4,603 of DATNKY010000262.1, read as the reverse complement.
CCGGTGGCGTACGTCCCGGCCGCCGCGCTCGTGGTGCGGATGGCAGCGCTGCGCGGCGGCTTCGACGAGCGCCTGCGATACGGAGAGGACGTCGACCTCGCCTGGCGGCTGAGCGCAGCCGGCTGGATCGTCCGCTATGACCCGGCGGTGGTGATCAATCATCAGGAGCCGTCGAGCTGGCGCGGCCTGCTCGGCCGCCGCTACCGATACGGCACCTCGGCGGCGCCTCTGTCGCTGCGCCATCCGGGAATGCTGCCCGCGGCGATCATGCGCCGGCGTCAGGCGGCTGCCGCGGCGCTGGCGCTCGCCGGCCGCCCGGGCCTCGCGCTCGCGCTCGCGATCGGCGGCCCGCTGGCGTCCTACCGGCGGCTGACCGGGGCCGGCCTCCCCGCGGCCGCGATCCCCGCGCTCGCCGTGACCGCTGCGTGGCGCCCCACGCTCGCGCTCAGCCGTGCGGCGACCACGCTCGCGCTGCCACTCCTGCTCACCGGCCTCGCAGCGCGGCGCACCCGACCCGCCGCCGCAGTCCTGCTCGCCGCCGCGCCGCTCTACGAATACGCCGCGCGACGTCCCGCGCTCGACCCGCTGCGCTGGACCGCGGCCGCGATCGCCGACGACGCTGCGTACGGCGCCGGCGTGTGGCGCGGATGTCTTGCGCACCGGACGGCTGGCCCGCTACGGGCCAAGATTGCGCGCCAAACCCCATGATCTAGGCTCCAGCCCTCAGATGCGCTATCGCCGAGAGGAGACGGGAACGTGAAGACCAAGGCCGCCGTGCTGACCGGGGTCAAGCAGCCGTGGGAGATCATGGAGGTCGACCTTCGCGACCCGAAGGAGAACGAGGTCCTGATCCGGTACGTCGCCGCGGGGCTGTGCCACTCCGACGAGCACCTGATGACGGGTGACCTTCCGGTCCCGCTGCCGTATATCGGCGGCCACGAGGGCGCGGGAATCGTCGAGGCGGTCGGCCCTGGCACGACCCGGGTCAAGGTCGGAGATCACGTCGTGTGCTCGTTCATCCCCTCCTGCGGCCATTGCCGCTGGTGCGCGCAGGGCATGCAGAGCATCTGCGACCTCGGCGCGACGATCCTCCAGGGCTGCATGCCGGACGGCAGCTACCCGTTCACGCTCGACGGCCAGGACGTCGGCGCGATGTGCATGCTCGGCACCTTTTCCCAGTACGCGGTCATCTCCGAGACGTCCGCCGTCAGGGTCGATGACGACCTCCCGCTCGAGGTCGCCGTGCTGTGTGGCTGCGGCGTGCCGACCGGCTACGGGTCGGCCGTCAACACCGGCAACACCCAGATCGGCGACACGGTGATCGTGTTCGGGATCGGCGGGATCGGCGCGAACGCCGTCCAGGGCGCCGCGCTCGCCGGCGCGACGAACATCATCGCGGTCGATCCGCTCGCCAACAAGCGCGAGTTCGCCCAGGAGATGGGCGCGACGCACTCGGTCGACAACGGCGGCGCCGCGATCGAGCTCGCCAAGGAGCTGACGCGCGGCGTCGGCGCCGACGTCTCGATCGTGACCGTGGACGTCGTCAACGAACAGGTGGTCCTCGAGGCGGTGATGGCGCTGCGCAAGGGCGGGACAACCGTGCTGACCGGACTCGCTCACCCCGAGGCGATGACGGTCAATCTGTCGGGAACCGACATGACCCTGTTTCGAAAGCGCGTCCAGGGCTCCCTGTTCGGTGACTGCAACCCGACACAGGACATCAAGAAGATGCTCGACCTCTACCGGGCCGGCAAGCTCAAGCTCGACGAGCTTGTCACCAAGCAGTACAAGCTCGAGGAGATCAACCAGGGTTATGACGACCTCAACGCGGGCAAGAACATCCGCGGCGTCGTGATCCACGAGCACTGATCGAAGCCCGCTGCTGGAGGTCGTCGAGCACGAGGTCGTAGGGCTCCGCCGCGAGGCGGAGGTGATCACGGTCGCCCTCGACGAGGGCTGCCATGTCGTCCTCGACGGCCCGCCCGGGACCGGCAAATCGACGCTCCTGCGCGCGATCGCCGGCGCCTCGGGACGAGGGATCGAGTTCGTCGAGGGCAACGCCGAGCTGACGCCGGCGCGGCTGATCGGCCACCACGATCCAGCACTCGTCCTGGCGCGCGGATACCGCGCGGAGACCTGGTCCGACGGCCCGCTCGCGACGGCGATGCGAGAGGGGGCGCTGCTGTACCTCGAGGAGCTCAACCGGATTCCCGAGGAGACGCTCAACGTCCTGATCACGGCGATGGCCGAACGCGAGCTGGTCGTGCCGCGTCTCGGGCGGATCGAGGCCGCCGACGGCTTCGTGCTCGTCGCGGCGATGAACCCGTTTGACACGATCGGCACCGCCCGCGTGAGCCAGGCGATCGCCGACCGCATGTGCCGGGTCGCGATCTCGTATCTCGACGAGGACGGCGAGCGCGAGGTCGTCCGTCGCCAGACCGAGGGCGCCGAGCGGGAGATCGCGATCGCCGTTGCCGTCGCGCGCGGGACGCGGACCCACGCCGCCGTTCGGACGGGGTCGTCGGTCCGCGGCGCGATCGACATGGTCCGTCTCGCTCGTGGGCTGGCGCGGCTGCGCGGCGAGGAGCCGCCGGGTCGCGGCGTGTTGCTCGACGCCGCCGTCGCGGCCCTCTCCGGGCGTGTGCGGGTCCACGAGGACCAGGACCGCACGGTCGAGGAGGTGATCGCCGAACTGCTCGACCGGGCGCTGAGCCAGGATCGCGAGCCGGCGCCGGGATGAACGCCGCCGCCGGCCGTTCCCCGGCCGGGCGGCGTGGCGCTCTGACCCCGAAGCAGACGCGCGAGCAGATCGACGCGCAGGCGCGGCGGACGCTCGACCGTCAGCGCCTACGCGCCGCGCACGCCGCGTTTGACCAGGTCTCGCCCGCGGTCGGACAGCTCGACGCGACCGCGTTCAGAAAGGAACTCGCCCGTGACGGAGACGCCGCCGTCGCGCTGCTAGCCGAAATGGCGGTGGCGACCGACCCCGTGCTGCGGCGCGAGGCGCGCCGCCTGGCGAACCGGCTGTTGCCGGCGCTGGGGCGCGCGGCGAGTCCTCGCCGACGCGGGACCCGCCGGATCGTGAGCCGCGCCGGGGCGCTCGAAGGTGATCTCGATCTCGACCGGACGCTCGAACGGAGCCTCGGGCGCCGCCCTCAGCACGCTCACGAGCTCGTCGCTCGGCAGTTCGCCGCCGCGCCGCGCGCCGTCTGCCTGCTCGTCGACCGCAGCGGCTCGATGAGCGGCCACGCGGTGGCGCTGGCGGCGGTGGCCGGCGCCGCCGTGGTCAGCGCGCGCGGCGAGCGTCTGCGCTGCAGCGTCGTGGCATTCTCGTCAGAGCCGCTGGTCCTGCTCTCAGATCTGCACGTGCGACCGGCGGGTGCGGTCGTCGACGACCTGCTCTCCCTGCGCGGACACGGAACCACCGACCTCGCGCGGGCGCTGCGGGTCGCGGCAGAGCTGCTCGAACGCGTGCCGCCGGGCGGGCGCACGGCGGTCCTGTTGTCCGACGGCCTGCACACCAAGGGGGCGGATCCGCTGTCGGCCGCGGGCCTGCTCGACTGTCTGCACGTGCTCGGGACCAGCGCGGAGCCCGACTCGGTCTCGGCCGCAACGGCGCTCGCGCGTCGGGGCCGGGGGCGCTATCTGCCGGCGACGACGCTCGTGCAGATGACCGAGTCGCTCGAGCAGCTGCTGGGCTAGCCGCGCGCGGGTGGCCCCGCTGGCGCGACCGCGCGGCGGTGCCCGCGCCGGCCCGACTCAGCGCTCGCCAAGCCCGCGCGTGAAGTCCGGTGCGATGACGAGATCCTGGGGGGAGAGGTCATCGATCGAGGCGTGCGCGAGCCCCAGCAGCGCCGAATCGATCCCGTTGCGCATGATGTCGAGGACGTTCTCGACCCCGGCCTGTCCGTTGGCGGCCAGACCCCACAGGTACGGCCGTCCGATCATCACCGCGCGGGCGCCGAGCGCGAGCGCCTTGACGACGTCACCGCCTCGGCGGATGCCGCCGTCGAGCACGACCTCGATCCGGTCGCCGACCGCGTCGACGATCCCCGGCAGCGCGCGGATCGATGCGGGCGTCCCGTCGAGGTTGTTGCCGCCGTGGTTTGAGACCGAGATCGCGCTCGCGCCGATCTCGACGGCCCGGCGTGCGTCATCGACGCGCATGATCCCCTTGATCATCAGCGGCCCGCTCCACTGCTCGCGCAGCCACTGCAGGTCCTCCCAAGACGGCGGCGGGGTCTGGATCCACTCGCCGTAGGCGCCGAAGAAGGTCGGTGCCGGGCCGCCGCCGGTGGCCATGTTCGGCACCGTCAGATCGGGCGGACCGCCGGCCTGCGCCCACGCGAACAGCCAGCGCGGACGGGTGACGGCCCCCGGCAGCTGCTTGAGGATCGTCCGCAGGTCCATCTGCTCGGGGATCGCGGGGCTGCCCCAATCACGGCTATGCGAGAACGACCAGTCGAGCGTCGCGATCAGACCCACTGCCCCGGCGGCTGTCGCGCGCCGCAGACGCTCTGCGATCTGCTCGCGCGAGCCCGCCCAGTAGATCTGAAAGAACGTCTTCGGATTGGCGCCGATGACCTCTTCGATCGGCCGGCTC
>DATNKY010000623.1:0-8250 GCA_035603155.1 Solirubrobacteraceae bacterium | reverse complement strand
AGCCACGAGCTGTACCAGCTGCCGCTCGCGTTCGTCGGAGCCGACGAGGCCGATGGCGCCCCGATCGTCCAGCTCACGCGCGAGGCAGCGGTGATCGACGCGGTCGCCGATCCCGAGTTCGGTCGCGAGCTGCTCCGTCAGCTCGATGCCGAGTCACAGATCGAGACCGACGACGGCGTGTTTCGCTTTCACCGCGTCGCGGGCCCGCTCCCGGCCGAGGCCACGGTCCGCCCGGTGGGCGTTGAGCAGTCGAACTCGTCAATCGTGTTCGGCGAGGAGACCGTCCTGAAGGTGTTCCGCAAGCTGGAGCCCGGGATCAACCCAGAGCTCGAGCTGCTGCAGTTCCTGACCGCCCAGGGCTTCCCGCACATCGCGCCGCTCCAGGCCTTCTACGACTACGAGGGGCGCTCGTTCAGCGCCACGCTCGGGGTCGCGCAGCGATTTCTGCGCGACGCCGTGGGCGGCTGGGAGTTGGCGCTCGATCAGGTCGCCACCGACCCCGCCGATCTACTCAATGAGCTCGGCGGGCTCGGGCGGATCACCGCGGAGCTGCACAACGCGCTCGCGTCCGACAACGGCGACCCGGCGTTCAGCCCCGAGGAGCCGAGCAGCGAATCGCTGTCGCTGCTGACCGCGACGATCGACGAGGACATCGAGCGGATCTTCGTACGGCTCCCCGATGACGAGCGCGTCGCGCCGATCGCCGGCCGCGGCCAGGACGTGCGCGAGCGGATCGCGGCCCGCAGTCAGATTGGGCTCGGCGGCCGCGCCATCCGGACGCACGGTGACTTCCACCTCGGGCAGACGCTGCACACCCCGTACGACTGGGTGATCATCGACTTCGAGGGCGAGCCCGCGCGGCCGCTGTTCGAACGCCGCCAGAAGCGCTCGCCGCTGCGCGACGTGGCGTCGATGCTGCGCTCGTTCGCGTACGTGTCGTCGGCGAGCCAGATCATGCGCGGGCGCTCGTCGCCGGGGCAATTCGAGGAGCGCGCCCGCCAGACGTTCCTCGAGCACTACCTCGCGACGGTCGACCAGGCGCTGCTGCCGGCGGGCGAGGCCGCGATCATGAACCTGCTTTCGATCTTCGAGCTCGAGAAGGCGATCTACGAGCTTCAGTACGAGCTCGACAACCGGCCCGAATGGCTGCCGATCCCGGTCGCGGGGATCGTCCGGCTGCTGGAGTCCGGATGACCGTCGCGACCACCGAACTCGAAGCCCTCGCCCACCGCGAGCATGCGCAGCCACACTCGGTGCTCGGCGCGCATCCGGTCGACGGCGGCGTCGTGGTGCGCGCACTGCGGCCGGCCGCCGTGAAGGTCGCGGTCAAGCCCGCGAACGGCAAGGCGGTGGCGCTCAAGCAGATCCACCCGGCCGGGATCTTCGAGGGCACGCTCGAGGGCGCCGAGCTGCCGCTGCGCTACCGGCTCGAGGTCGACTACGGCGAGGGCGGAAAATTCACGCTCGACGATCCGTACTCGTTCGCGCCGACGCTCGGCGAGCTGGATCTGCATCTGATCGCCGAGGGGCGCCATGAGGAGCTGTACGAGAAGCTCGGGGCGCACCCGCGCGAGCACGAGGGCGTCAGCGGCACGGCGTTCGCCGTCTGGGCGCCGGCCGCGCGCTCGATCAGCGTCGTCGGCGACTTCAACTCGTGGGACGGCCGGCTGGACGCGATGCGGACGCTGGGATCGACTGGCATCTGGGAGCTGTTCCTGCCCGACGTCGCCGAGGGCGCCCGTTACAAGTACGAGATCCTGACCGCGGACGGCGAGCTGACGCTCAAGGCCGACCCGTTCGCGCAGGCGACCGAGGTGCCGCCGCGAACCGCGTCGGTGGTCTCGCAGGCACACCACCAGTGGAGCAAGGACGACGGGCTCTACCTCGAGCAGCGCGCCGAGCACCGGCCGCTCGCCCAGCCGATCTCGATCTACGAGGTGCACGTCGGCTCCTGGCGGCTGAACACGCTCGAGTCAAACCGCCCGCTCACCTATCTTGAGCTCGCCGACGAGCTGTCGGCGTACGTCACCGACATGGGCTTCACGCACGTCGAGCTGCTGCCGGTGATGGCACATCCGTTCACCGGCTCTTGGGGCTACCAGGTGACCGGCTACTTTGCGCCGACGCCGCGCTACGGCTCGCCCGATGACCTGCGTCAGTTCGTCGATCGGATGCACCAGCGGGGCGTCGGCGTGATCGTCGACTGGGTGCCGGCCCACTTCCCGCGCGACGAGTTCGCGCTCGCCCGATTCGACGGCACCGCGCTCTACGAGCACGCCGATCCGCGCCGCGGCGCGCACCCCGACTGGGGCACGCTCGTGTTCAACTACGGCCGCCACGAGGTCCGCAACTTCCTGATCTCCAACGCGCTGTTCTGGCTGCGCGAGTACCACGTCGACGGGATCCGTGTCGATGCGGTCGCATCGATGCTGTACCTCGATTACTCGCGTCGCGAGGGCGAGTGGGTCCCCAACCAGTTCGGCGGCCGCGAGGACCTCGACGCGGTTGCGTTTCTCAAGGAGCTCAACGAGGTGATCCACGGGCGCGAGCCCGGGGTGATCTCGGCCGCCGAGGAGTCGACCGCCTGGCCCGGCGTCTCGCGCCCGACTTATCTCGGCGGGCTCGGGTTCGGCTTCAAGTGGAATATGGGCTGGATGCACGACACGCTGGGGTACTTCGAACAGGACCCGATCTACCGGCGCTACCACCACCACGAGCTGACGTTCAGCCTGATGTACGCGTTCAGCGAGAACTTCGTACTGCCGCTCTCCCATGACGAGGTCGTACACGGGAAGGGATCGCTGTACACAAAGATGGCCGGCATCGACGAGTGGCAGAAGCTCGCCAACCTGCGCGCCCTGTACGCGTACATGTGGGCCCACCCCGGCAAGAAGCTGCTGTTCATGGGCTCGGAGTTCGCACAGCACGCGGAGTGGAGCGAGGACCGGTCGCTCGACTGGCATCTGCTCGAAAAGCCGCAGAACGCCGGCGTCCAGGCGCTCGTGCGAGACCTCAACCGCCGCTACCGCGACGAACCGGCGCTGTGGGAGCTCGATTCCGATCCGGCCGGGTTCTTTTGGCTGGAGCCCAATGACGCCGACCGCAACGTGCTCGCGTTCGCGCGCGCTTCGCGCGGCGGCGAGCGCGTGGTCGTGTTCGTCGCCAACCTGTCACCCATTCCCCTCGAGCGCTACCGCCTCGGCCTGCCGCGCGCGACCCGCTGGCGCGAGGCGATCAACACCGACTCGACGTTCTACGGCGGCAGCGACGTCGGCAACCTCGGCGGCGTCGCGCCGGAACCGATCCCGTGGCACGGCCAGCCGGTCTCCGCGGAGCTCACGCTGCCCCCGCTGGGGGCGATCTGGCTCGTGCCGGATGAATGACGAGCTGCCGTGGGAGCGGCCGCTCGGCTCCCGCGTGCTGGACGGCCGGCGGTCGGAATTCCGCGTCTGGGCACCAGCCGCCACGACCCTCACACTCTGGGTGGCAGGGAGAGGTTATGCGCTCGATCACGCCGGTTACGGCGTCCACGAGACGGTCATCGGTGCGATCGCCGGGGAGGACTACTTCTACGAGGTCGACGGGCACCGCCTGCCCGACCCCTGCTCGCGCTGGCAGCCCGAGGGCCTGCGCGGCCCCTCGCGGGTCCTCGCCACGCCGGCGGCTTGCGAGCCGTTCGAGCGGCCGGCGCCCGATCGGCTGGTGATCTACGAGCTCCACATCGGCACCTTCACCGCCGAGGGGACCTTCGCGGCCGCAGCCGAGCACCTCCCCGAGCTCGCCGAGCTCGGGATCACGGCGATCGAGATCATGCCCGTCGCCGAATTCCCGGGCGCCCGCGGCTGGGGCTACGACGGCGTCTACCTGAGCGCGGCGCAGTCGTCCTACGGCGGTCCCCAGGAGCTCGCGGCGCTGGTCACCGCGGCGCACCGCGCCGGGCTCGCGGTGATCCTCGACGTCGTCTACAACCACATCGGCGCCAGCGGCGCCGAGGCGTTCGCGGCGTTCGGCCCGTACTTCACCGCCACCTACGAGACCCCGTGGGGCAAGGCGATCAACTACGACGACGCCGACTGCGACGCGGTACGCGAATGGGTACTGCAGAGCGCGGAGGGGTGGGTGCGCGATTTCGGGATCGACGGGCTGCGGCTCGATGCGATCCACGCGATCTTCGACTCGAGCGCCGAGCACATCGTCGCCGCCGTCGCGCGGCGGGTGCACGCGATCGAGCCCGGCGCGTACGTGATCGCCGAGTCTGGACTCAACGACCCGGTCGTGATGCGCCCCGTCACGCGGGGTGGCTACGACTGTGACGCCGCCTGGTCCGATGACTTCCACCACGCGCTGCACGCATTGCTGACCGGCGAGCGCGACGGCTACTACTGCGATTTCGGGCGCGTGGGTGAGCTCGCCAAGGCGCTGCACCGCCCGCACGTCAACGACGGGAACTATTCGGCGTTTCGACGGCGTCGCTTCGGTGCGCCCGCCGACGACGTGCCGGTGACGCGATTCGTCGTCTACTCGCAGGACCACGATCAGATCGGCAACCGCGCCTACGGCGACCGCCTCGGTCCGGAGCTGCAGCCGCTCGCCGCCTTCTGCACGTTGCTGGCACCGTTCGTGCCGCTGCTGTTCATGGGCGAGGAGTACGGCGAGCGGGCTCCCTTTCAGTTCTTCTCAAACCACATCGACGAGGAGATCGCGACCGCCACGCGCGACGGCCGCCGGCGCGAATTCGCCGCGTTCGCCTCCTTCGATCAGGAGCTGCCCGATCCGGAGGATCCGGCGACGTTCGAGCGCTCGAAGCTCACGTGGCGGCGCGATCCGGCCGTCGTGGGGCTGTACCGCGAGCTGTTGCGGGCGCGCGCCCGGCTGGCCGGCGGCGAGACCGAAGTAGCGGCCGAGGCCGAGGCGATCGAGTTCAGCGAGAGCGAACGCTGGCTGCGCTTCAGGCGCGGCTCGTACGAGATTCTGTGCAACTTCGCACCGTCGTCGCAACGGCTCGAGTCCGGGGGCACCGCGGTCGCGTTGTCGACCGACGGCTCGGCGGTTCTCTCCGACGGATACCTCAAACTCCCGCCGATGTCAGGAGCCCTGATCGTGTGACGGAGGTCTGGCCGGGCCGACCGTTCCCGCTCGGGGCCGAGTGGGACGGCGAGGGAACGAACTTCTCGCTGTTCTCCGAGCACGCGGAAGGCGTGGATCTGTGCCTGTTCGATGACGATGGCGAGGAGAGACGGATCGAGGTCACTCGACGCCGGGCGTTTAACTGGCACTGCTACCTGCCGGGCGTCGGTCCCGGACAGCGGTACGGCTACCGGGTCAAGGGCCCGTATGCGCCCGACCAGGGTCACCGCTTCAACCCCGAGAAGCTCCTCATCGACCCGTACGCGAAGGCGATCGAGGGCGTCGTCGACTGGGCCCACGACGCCAACGTGCTCCCGTACATTCCCAACGGCGGGGAGGACGACGACTACGAGCCCGACGACGAGGACGACGCGGGCGCGGTCCCGAAGTCGGTCGTCGTCGACCCGCGGTTCGACTGGGAGGGAGACGTCCGGCCCCGGGTGCGGTTCGCCGACACGATCATCTACGAGACCCACGTCAAGGGCCTGACGATGCGCCACCCCGAGGTCCGCGAGGACCTGCGCGGGACCTACGCGGGGCTCGCGTCCGAGCCCGCGATCGCGTATCTGCGCGACCTTGGCGTCACGGCGGTCGAACTGCTGCCCGTGCACCACATCTCCGACGAGTCGTTCCTGTTCGAGCGCGGCCTTCGCAACTACTGGGGCTACAGCACGATTGGGTACTTCGCGCCACACTCCGAGTACGCCGCCACGGGCCGCCGCGGCGAGCAGGTGCGCGAGTTCAAGGGAATGGTCAAGGCGCTGCACCAGGCGGGCATGGAGGTGATCCTCGACGTCGTCTACAACCACACGGCCGAGGGCAACCACCTCGGCCCGATGTTGTCCTTCAAGGGCATCGACAACTCCTCCTACTACCGGCTGATGCCCGATGACCGGCGCCACTACATGGACTTCACCGGCACCGGCAACTCGCTCAACCCCGTCCACCCGAGCGTCCTGCGGCTGATCATGGACTCGCTGCGCTACTGGGTGACCGAGTGCCACGTCGACGGCTTCCGCTTCGACCTCGCCTCAGCGCTGGCACGGGAGTTCTTCGCGGTCGACCGGCTGTCGGCGTTCTTTGACACGATCCAGCAGGACCCGGTCGTCTCGCAGGTCAAGCTGATCGCCGAGCCGTGGGACGTTGGTCCCGGCGGCTATCAGGTGGGCAACTTTCCGGTCCTGTGGTCGGAGTGGAACGGGGTCTACCGCGACACGATGCGCGACTTCTGGCGCGCACAGGCAAGCGTCGGCGACTTCGCCTCGCGCCTCGCGGGCTCATCCGATCTGTATGAGTCAGACGGCCGCGATCCGTTCGCCTCGATCAACTTCATCACCGCCCACGACGGCTTCACGCTCAACGATCTCGTCTCCTACGAGAGCAAGCACAACGAGGCAAACAAGGAGGACAACCGCGACGGCACGGATGACAACCGCTCCTGGAACTGCGGCGTCGAGGGCGAGACCGACGACCCGGAGATCAGCGAGTTGCGCGTCCGCCAGCAGCGCAACTTTCTGACCACGCTGCTGGTCTCGCAGGGAACGCCGATGCTGCTCGGGGGTGACGAGCGCAGGCGGACGCAGCGCGGCAACAACAACGCCTGGTGTCAGGACGCGGAGCTGTCGTGGTACGACTGGACCGAGGACCCCGAGGCCGAGCAGCTGCGCGAGTTCACGCGGCGGCTGATCCGCCTGCGCCGCGAGCACACGACCTTCCGCCGCGAAAGCTTCCTCCGCGGCGAGCTTGTCAACGGCTTCGGGCTGCCGGACGTGTGGTGGTTTCGCACCGACGGGCGCAAGATGACCAGCCGTGACTGGCAGCACGGCGAGGCGGTGCTCGGGATGTTCCTCAACGGGCGCGCGATCCTGACGCCCGGCCCTCACGGCGAGGAGATCTCCGATGACTCGTTCGTGCTGCTGTTCAACGCCCACGCCGAGGACCGGGTGTTCAAGCTCCCGCGCCGTCGGATGGGCGCCCGCTGGGAGCTCGAGCTTGCGACCGCGGACCCGGCGCTCGAGCCCGGCAGCGCCGCCTACGACGCGCAGGCGCTGATCAACGTCACCGCACATTCGATCACGATCCTCAAACGCGCGTCTTGAACGCGACCCCGTTTCGGGCCGCCTACCGGCTGCAGCTCAGCTCGTCGTTTCAGTTCGCCGATGCGCGGGCGCTGATCCCGTACCTGCGTGATCTCGGTATCTCGCACCTCTACCTCTCCCCGTCCATGCAGGCACGTTCGGGATCGACCCACGGATACGACGTCGTCGACCCGACGCGGATCTCCGACGACCTCGGCGGCGAAGACGAGTTCCGCGCCCTGGCCACGGCCGCCCATGACGCGGGCATGGGGCTGATCCTCGATCTGGTCCCCAACCACATGGCGGTCGACGACGCCAACCCGTTCTGGACCGACCCGGGCCTGCGCGAGCGCTTCTTCGACATCGATCCGCTGACCGGTCGCCACCGGCGCTTCTTCGACATCGACGATCTCGCGGGAGTGCGCCAGGAGGATCCAGCCGTGTTCGACGAGACGCACGGGCTCGTGCTGTCGTTGGTGCGCGAGGGCGTCGTCGACGCGCTGCGGATCGACCATCCCGATGGTCTAGCCGACCCGGCGCAGTACTTCGAGCGCCTCCGGTCCGGCGGCGTCGGCACCGTCTGGATCGAGAAGATCCTCGAGTCTGGCGAGCGCCTGCGCGACTGGCCGGTCGCGGGCACGGTCGGCTACGACTTCCTGAACGAGGTCTGTGCGCTGTTCGTCGACCCGCGCGCCGAGCCGGCTTTCACGTCGCTGTGGCAGGAACTGGCGCGCGACACGCGCGGCTTTGAGGAGGTCGCGCTCGAGGCCAAGCTCGAGCAGGCGACGACGACATTCGAGCCCGAGATCGACCGGCTCAGCCGGTTGCTCGACGACGGGCCAAGCGAGATCGCGCGAGCGGTCGCGTCGATGCCGGTCTACCGCAGCTATGTCGATCCAGTTTCGGGCGTGGTGTCCGACGAGGACCGCCGCTGGATCGCCGCCGCCGGGATGGCCCCGGCGATCGGCTCGAGGCTGCTGCTCGAACGCGAGGCGCCGCCCGAGTTCGTGACCCGCTTTCAGCAGACGACGCCGGCGGTCGTCGC
>DATNKY010000791.1:0-2242 GCA_035603155.1 Solirubrobacteraceae bacterium | reverse complement strand
CAACGGCGACCGGCAGCCACTGGGCTGCTGCTCGGCCGGCCACGGCTATGACCTGGCGTCGGGCCTCGGGAGCGTCGACCTCGGGAAATTTGCGTTCCTCGCCGTCGGGCTGCAGCCGGCGATCGCCCAGGTGAGCCTGTCCCTGCCAAGGCAGCGCCCCGTCGTGCGCCACCGGATGCTCGCCCGCGTCACGTGCTCGCGCCGGTGCATCGCCGCCGCGGTCGCGACCGTCTCGATCGCGGGTGCGCGGCCGTTCGCCGTGCATTCAAAGAGCGTGGCGCTCAGAGCCAGGGGCGCGAGGACGCTGGCGCTGCCGTTCTCGCGCGGGCAGCTGCAGATGGTCCGACGCTCGGCCGACGAGCACGAGCCGATCCAGGCGAGCGTCGTCGGTCAGGTCGTCGACTCGGGCGGCAACGTAGAGGACAGCACCGGCGCGCAGACGCTCCAGATCGCTTCTTAGCGGGCGGTCCGGCGCGGTCTTGGAACGCTTTGCGGCCTACGGCCGTAAACGCTTCCAAATGACCGCGAAAATTGGTTGCGATTCGGCACGATTTATGCGATAATCTAAGTCATACAGACTTAGATTTCTCCCTGAACAACGGAAAACGCCTATGCAACCAGACCGCTTTACGATCAAGTCCCAGGAGGCGCTGCAGGCCGCTCAGCAGCTGGCCGATCAGCGCCGCAACCCGCAGACGACCCCGGCCCACCTGCTGGCCGTCCTGCTCGAGCAGGATCAAGGGATCGTCGTACCCGTGCTGCGCAAGCTCGGGGTTGAGCCCGGCGCCGTCCGCCTGGCCGCCAATGCGGCGCTCGACGCGCTGCCGAAGCTGACCACGAACACCGGCACCGAAGACCCGGCCGGGGGATCGGGCGAGCTCGTCCAGATCCTGCGGGCGGCCGAGTCCGAGATGCGTGAGCTCGGCGACGAGTACGTCTCGACCGAGCACCTGCTGCTCGCGCTCGCGGCCCACCCCGGCGCCGCCGGCGACGCGCTGCGCTCCAATGGCGCCTCGCACGACGAGCTGATCAAGGCCCTGAAGGAGGTGCGCGGCTCGCATCGCGTGACCGACCAGAGCCCCGAGGAGAAGTTTCAGGCGCTCGAGCGCTACGGCCGCGATCTGACCGAAGCAGCGGCGCAGGGCAAGCTGGACCCGGTGATCGGCCGTGATGACGAGATTCGCCGCGTGATCCAGGTCCTCTCGCGTCGGACGAAGAACAACCCCGTCCTGATCGGCGAGCCGGGCGTTGGCAAGACCGCGATCGCCGAGGGCCTGGCGCAACGGATCGTCGCCGGCGACGTCCCCGAGGGCTTGAAGGACCGCCGTGTGATCGCCCTTGACCTCTCCGCGATGGTCGCCGGCTCGAAGTACAGAGGTGAATTCGAGGATCGCCTGAAGGCGGTGCTCAAGGAGATCACCGACGCCCAGGGCCAGATCATCGTGTTCATCGACGAGCTGCACACGATCGTCGGCGCCGGCGCGGCCGAGGGCGCGATGGACGCCGGGAACATGCTCAAGCCGATGCTCGCGCGCGGCGAGCTCCGTGCCGTCGGCGCGACGACGCTCGACGAGTATCGCAAGCACATCGAGAAGGACGCGGCGCTCGAGCGTCGGTTCCAGCCGGTGTACGTCGGCGAGCCGAGCGTCGAGGACACGATCGCGATCCTGCGCGGGCTCAAGGAGCGCTACCAGGTGCACCACAAGGTCCGGATCCAGGATTCGGCGCTGGTGGCCGCTGCGAGCCTCAGCCACCGGTACATCGCCGACCGCTTTCTGCCCGACAAGGCGATTGACCTGGTGGACGAGGCCGCGTCGCGAATCCGGATGGAGATCGACTCAAAGCCGACCGAGATCGACGAAGTCGACCGTCACATCATGCAGCTCGAGATCGAGCTCCAGTCACTCGGCGATGACGACGATCCCGGCACTACCGCCCGGCGCGAACAGCTCGAGCGGGCGCTCGCCGAGGAGCGCGAGACATCGGCTGGAATGCACGCCGAGTGGCAGCGCGAGAAGGAGACGCTCGGCGCGGTAGCCGACGTCCAGGAGCGCCTCGAGCAGGCGCGGATCGATCTCGAGCGGGCCCAGCGCGAGGCCGATCTCGGTCGCGCGGCCGAGCTTCAGTACGGGGCGATCCCCGAGCTCGAGAAGCAGCTCGCGGCGGCCGAGTCCGCCGAGCACAGCGCGACGTCGGGCCCCGAAGGGCCGAAGTTCCTCAAGGACGTGGTGGATGCCGAGGA
>DATNKY010000075.1:0-7339 GCA_035603155.1 Solirubrobacteraceae bacterium | reverse complement strand
GATCTCGAGTTCATCGAGCATCGCCGCCAAGGCGCTGCTCGCGGCGGCTAAGTCGGCGACGCGCAGGGTGATGTGGTCGAACATGGGGTACCTAGCGGTCCATCTCAGATCGCTCTACGACCACCGTCGGCAGCGACGGTGGTGCCGGTGATGTAGCTCGCTTCTGGGGACGCCAGGAAGGCGATCACGCCGGCGATCTCCTCAGGCTGTGAAGCTCGATGCATCGGCGTGGTGTCGCCGAGCGCGGTGATGTACTCCGGGCCTGAAGGCGTTCGCGTATAGACGGGTCCCGGGGCGATCGCGTTGACGCGCACGCCGCTCGCGCTGTACTCCACCGCCCAGGCCCGCGTCATGGCCTCGAGCGACGCTTTCGTCGCGCCGTAAGCCGCGCCGCCGACTAGCCCGACGCCACCGGCCATGCTGCTGACGTTGACGATGGCGCCATGCCCGCGCGCCGCCATTCCGGGAGCGAGCGCCGCAACGAGGAGAAACGGCGCGCGGACGTTGCTCGCGAACATCTTGTCGAACGCGGCCACGTCGACCCCAGCGGTCGGCGCGAATAGCGAGATGCCCGCGTTGTTGATGAGGACGTCGACGTCGCCGACCTCGCTCGCCAACCACTGCACGTCGACGGCATCGGTGAGGTCGGCGGCGATGAAGCGGGCCCTGCCGCCACCGGCAATGATCTCCTGGATCGTCTGTGCGCCGCGCGCCCCGTCACGCCCGTGAACGAGGACCTCGGCCCCGTGGTCGGCGAGCCGCAGCGCGACCGCTCGGCCGATGCCCGACGTCGCGCCCGTCACCAGCGCCCGTTGCCCCTCGAGGCCCCTTTGACTCATCGTTGACACGGGTGTCCCTTCGCTCGTCATTTCTGCGAAGGGTGCGCCGAGTCACCGGGTGGCGCCTCGCACACACAAGTGATGTTTTGCCGAGGATCGACTCCCTACCGACCATCCGGGTCGATGGCGCCGCCGCTCATGACTCGACGCTCGAGTAGAGGTACGCGGCGGCTAGTGTGCGCCACGGTCGAAAGCGTTCCCCGAGTATGTCTATCTGCTCGATCGACGCGGGAGGGGCGAGTCGCCAGGTCCGCTCCACCGCGCGACGGAGCGCGAGGTCGGCGGCGGGCCAGACATCGGGCCGGCGCAGCGCGAGCATCAGCACTCCGTCGGCGGTGAACCGGCCGACGCCCTTGACCTCGGTGAGGGCAGTCCGGGCCGCGTCATCGTCGAGGGTGCGCAGGCGGTCGAGGTCAAGCCGTCCGTCCTGGAGCCGTGCGGCGAGATCGTGCAAGTACGCCGCTTTGGCGCGCGACATCCCGATGGTGCGGAGCGTCTCGGCGTCGGTGGCGAGCAGCTCAGCCGGTGTCGGCATCCGGCCGCCCTGGAGTGCCTCGAGCCGCGCGAGGATCGCCGCCGCCGCCGCGAGCGAGAGCTGTTGCCCGATCACCTGCAGGACCAGCGCTCCCCACAGGTCGCTCGGTAGGCCATCGAAGAGAAGGTCGGGGTTCAAGTCAGGTTTCGCCTTGACCAGTTCCGCCATCAGGTCGTCGGACTCGAGCAGAAGCGCTCGCCCTGCAACCCACCGGTCGATGGTGGGTCGCGCCCGGCCGCGATCGGGGCTTGGGCTCTCGTTCACCACGGCTGCTCCCGGAGATCTCCGGAGAGGCGCTGGTCCGCGCAAGCAGGTCCGCGTCGGGCAGGCCGAGCACTGCAAGCGATCGTCCCCGCCGTAAGAGCTTGCATTAGCGCGCTTTCATCCTCGATCGAGCCGTCGCGACGTGTTTATCAGTGTCGAGCTTCGTCTCAAATCTCGAGTTCGGGGCTCCGACCGGCTCCCGGCCGCCGTCACCCCCGCGACGTCACGGGTGACGTGCCGCGAATCACGGCGAGGCCACGCGCGCTTGCCACGCGAGCATCGATTCAGCGGGCGGCTCATCCGGAGGGAGAGCGCGAGGATCGGATGCGGTGCCATCGTGGCGCCCAGCCGACCCGTTTCCTGCGAACCTGAGGCGATCGGCGTGCTGGGCGAGCCGGTATCCCTGGCATTGCGCCGGCGCGGTACGCGCCAGTTGGCTTTTGACGCGGTTGTGAATCATGACTCTGCCGCTCCTCGTTCGTCGTTTCGCTTGAGCGTCAGTCGAGTCGCCGGATGCCGCATCGCACGGACAAGTGATGTATTGCACCGTCGGTTGACAGGGCCGCTCGGTCGCGCGGTGCGCCGCTCGCCCGTGGGTCGTTGCTCGAGTCCGGGCTTCGGATCTGGTGGGGGATTAGGATGGACCCCACGTATGGCGCTGGCATCAGCGTTTAGCCCGATGATTCGCGGTCGGGACGCGGAACTCGAGGTGTTGGGCGAGCTGCTGGGTCGAGTGCGCTCGGGTTCGGGTGCGATCCTGCTGATCGAGGGGGCGGCTGGTATGGGCAAGAGCCGCTTGATCGGCGAGGGCGTAAGGATGGCCCGTCGCGTGCGCTTGCCGGTGGGGGTCAGTGCGGCTGAGCCTTGGGAATCTGTGGCCGAGCTTGCGCCGCTGCTCAGGGCGCTCTTCGACGGACCAGAGCCGTTGCTGGATCGGGCCGGGTTGACGACACTTCACGCGGCGCCCGAGCAGCGCTACTGGCGACTGCAGGATCTGCAGTCGCTGCTCGAGCGCGCCGCATTGGACGGCCCGCTGCTGATCTTGCTGGACGACGTGCAGTGGGCTGACAGCGGCACCGCGGCCGCGTTGCGCGCGCTGCCACCGGGTCTAGCCTCACTCCCGATCGGCTGGGTCCTGGCGATGCGCCCGGATCACGGCCCAGGGCAGCTTCGCGGCGCATTCGAATATCTCGCCGAGGAGGGTGCAGAACGGCTCGTGCTGGAGCCGCTCGGCCAGGCCGCTGTAGCGGAGGTCGCAAACGACGTAATGCGGGCCGAGCCCGACGAGGCCGTGCTCCGGATGGCCGGCGAGGCCGGCGGCAACCCCTTCCTGCTCGTCGAGCTCCTCGAAGGCCTGCGACAGGAGGGCCTCGTCCGAGTCGACGCCGGGCGCGCGACGCTGACCGAGCACAGGCTTCCGGAGCGAGTCCGCACGAGCATGCGAGAGCGCCTGGACCGCATGTCGGAATCGGCGCGTCAGCTCGCCACGGTCGCCGGATCGCTGGGACGGACGTTCTCCGTCTCGGAGCTGTCAGAGATGCTTGATCTTCCCCCGGGCTCGCTGGTGACGTCGGTCGAACGTCTGATCGAAGCCGGCATCGTCCGGGAGCGTGGAGACCAGCTGTGCTTTGCACACGATCTGACCCGCGAAGCGGTTCGCGAGGCATGTGCGCCGTCGGTTCGCCGGGCGCTCGATCGGCAGGCCGCCGACGTGATGCTCGCCAGGGGCGCCTTGCCGGTCGAAGTCGCAGTTCAGCTTGCCGGCAGTGCCGCGCCCGGGGACGAGGCCGCGATCAGCACACTCCTAGCGGCCGCGGAGGCGCTGGCGACGACCGACCCGGGCGCGAGCGCGGACCTCAGTCGGCGGGCTCTCGACCTAGCCCCAGAGAGGCATGCTCTGCGTGCTCCGCTCGTCGTGCAAACCGCAATGTCGCTGCACGCGGCGGGACGGATCGAGGAGGCGAGGACCTTCGCCGATAACGCGATGCGGCAGGTACTTCCAGTGGCGCAGGAGGCGGAGGTGCGCCTTGGCATCGCCGGTATGTGGTTGGTCTCCCCGGACGAGAGGGTGCACGCCGGTAGGGAGGCGTTGCGGCTGCCGGATCTGCCTGACCACGTGCGCCTAGCGCATACGGCGAAGCTGGGCTACAACCTCCTGGCAGGGGGTCGGACCGAGCAGGCGCGGGCGCGGTTGGCAGAGGCCCGGGCCGCCGGCGGGCGCCTTGACCCGGTCGCCCGGTTCCCGCTCGCGCTGAGCGAGGGCGGTCTTCAATACGTCGACGGGCACTTCGACCGTGCACTGGACCTGTTCGAGACGATCCTCCGCGACGGGCTTGTTGAAGCACATGGGCTCGACGAGCTCCTCACGCGGTTGTGGCGGGCGAACACGTTCGTCGCTCTCGACCGCGATCGGGACGCGCTCCAGGAGGCCGACGGACTCATCGCCGAGTCGCTCAAGCGTGGGTTCTCCGACTTCCTGCACGTCGCCGAGATCACGCGGGGCCACCTTCTCCTACAGGTCGGCCGCCTCGCGGACGTGTCGCTGATGCTGGACGGCCGATTCGATCCTCATGGGTCTCCGATCGTCACCGTCATGCACGCCACCGGGGTAGTCGCGCTTGGGCGATGGGCGCTTCACACCGGTGACGGGCGGCAGATCCGCCGGACAACCGAGATCGCCAGGGCGATGCTCGACGAGAGCACTCCGGGCGTTCGTCGTCACGCTGCCTGGTTGCTCAGCCTGCAGGCAAAGGCCGACGGCGATCTGCGACAGGCTCACGAGTGGCTACGTGCCGTGGGCGAGCCAGAGGCCAGGCACGTGCTCGCGCGGCTCTGGCCCGATCTGGCCGATGAGCCGCAGATCGTGCAAGTCGCCCTCGCTGTCGGCGACCACGCGCTCGCCGAAAGCGCCCTTGCGGACGCGAGCCGACGCGCCGACCTCTCCCCGGGCGTCGCCTCCCTTGCCGCGACGGTGGCCCACGCCAGCGGGCTGCTCAACCGAGATACCGAGCAGCTTGCCGAGGCCGTGCGTCTGTTCGCCCAAGGCCCGCGATCGCTTGCGCTTGCCGCCGCGTGGGAGGACCTCGGCCTGGCGCACCAGCGCGACGGAACCGCCGAATCGGGGATCGACGCTCTCACCCAGGCTCTGGTTCTATTTGCGCGAGCCGGAGCGACTCGGGACGCAGCGAGACTCAGAAGCCACCTGCGAGGACTCGGCGTTCGCCGCCGGATCGCGACGACAGACAAGCCAGCCACCGGATGGGCGGCGATGACGAACTCGGAGCTCGCCGTCGCGCAGCTGGTTGCGAACGGCCTTACCAATCGCGAGGTCGCCGAGCGGCTGTTCGTATCGCCGCACACGGTAAACACGCACCTGCGCCAGGTGTTCGCCAAGCTTGAGATCAAATCGCGGGTAGATCTCACCAGGCTTGCAACTGAGCGCGGCGGCGAGGCCATCCCCGAGGTCGCTCGCGGCAGCCAAACGGCCTGACTTCTCAACAAAGCCATCGCACGATCGAGCTGCGGGCCCGATCGCTGCGACAGGAAGAGATCGCCCGAACGTGCGATTACCCGATCTCCGACGCCGACAACACTCGGAGCGATAGCTATGCCAGGCGCGGGCCTGACGGTCGGCCTGCTCGAACGAGAGGCAAGCACGTGCAAAGAGAACAAGGTCTTGTCGTCCGGCCTTTCGGCCCGATCTGGAGTGGGGCACTGGCCGAGGAGTCCGGGGCGACGTTTCGCGACGTCGTGACGTCGCAGGTGAGGCTGGAAGGGAGCATATTCGCCAAACCGATCGACGGGCGTGATGACGTGTGGACGAGTCTGCGCACCGCCGGCCGTATTACCGACACCTTGACGTTCACCCACGAGTCGACCGAGTCAGGTCGTAGCTACTTCGAATGGGAGCTGGAGGCCCTCGCTCGGCACTTTGAGGGAGTGACCGTCCTCACCTTTGATGGCGCCGGACTGATCGCCAACGTCGCACTTCACCATCGGCCGCTCGGAGGGGTCCTCGCCTTCTCGGCCGAGATGGGTCGGCTGCTTGGGAACTCTCTCGGCCGGGGTGTGTTCTTCCAAGGCTCCGAGCGCAGCTGATCCGCCACGACTCGCGTCCAGCCCGCCGCGTTGCCGATCGAGAACAGTTCCTCGTCGTCGAGGCACAGTGACGCCCAGATCAGAGGTGCGATTGCCCTATCGGGTGGCCTGGCCGAGCGCGAGCAGGTTGCCTTCGCTGTCGAAGAAGAACGCGCCACGCTCTCCGGTACCTTTGCTCGGGTAGTTGTCGGGGACGACAACGATCTGGTCGGTCACCTCGAGGTCGCCGAGCTCGAAGGTCTCGAACTTGAGGCCGCGCGCCCGCAGGTCCGCCACGGCCTGGTCGATGTCTTCGACCTCGAAACCCAGCTGGGTGGAGCGGCCCGACGCCTCGCCCGTGGACGCGAAGATGTGGAACTCCGTGGTTCCGCAGACGTATCGCAGGCCGCCTTCGCGTTCCTCCACCGGTTCGAGGCCGAGCCGATCGCGATAGAAGCGCCGTGCGCGGTCGAGGTGCTGCGCGGGGATTTTGGTCACGGCGCGCGTCGCGCCGAGTGGACTGGTCATGACTGTTGCCTCTTTCGGTCGGTCTGTGGGTGTGGACCCGTCGCGAGACGAAAACTCATCGTGGCGAATGCCCAGAACGCCGTGAAGTCGCATCAATGGCGAATCTCGCGTGATGTCAGGCCTCCGGTTGCGGCGATACGCAGTCTCGCGGGTAGCGACCGTTATGGGGGTAGGTATGCGTCCGGGTGTTGTGCTGGAGGGCCATGGAGTTACGGAGGACGCGTAAAAGCGTGGTCTTGCGTACTCTCGGCGCATGTCCGATATCCCGCAACTAGTCGCCGCGATCGACAGCCGCCTTGTCGAGATCGCTGCTGAGATCGCGGCGCTCGACGCCGCCAGGGCTCAACTTGCCCCGTCAGGCACGCGCAGCCAAGCGCGCGCGAACACCACCGATGTGACAGCGACTCGGTCGCGGCGTCGAGCGGCACGTGGTCGCCTGACGCCGTCAGAAGAGCCTCCGGAGCCGGCAATCCGAAGCAGCGAACCCGAGCCAGTCAAGGCGGCGCAGGACGTCGGGAGCGCCGTGGCGCCGAAGCGCTCGACGAGAAAACGTGCGTCAACAGTGACGCGGCGCCGACGCGGCGGTGGCGCGGTTGGTACGGAGACGCTTGAACGGCTGTTGGCCGACACCTCCGTGGGGTTGAGCGCGAACGCGATCGCGCAACAGGTCGGTGCCGGCTACAACCGCACGCTGAAGCTCTTGCGCGAGCTCGAGGCCGCCGGGCAGGTGCGCCGTTCGGGGTCGCGCCGCTCAACGGTGTGGCGCCTGATCACCGAGGAGGAGCACATTGCGCAGCGCGCCGCGGAGCTGGAGCGCCGCATGAGTGCCCCCAGCCAACGCCGCGGGCGGGCCAGGGCCTCCTAGCAGCGCCGGTCAAGGACTCCGGCGGCTGGACAACGCTCCTCCCGGACACGGCTGCGCGGGATCTGGGAGGCGAGGGTGGCGGTGACGCTTGACTTGCGCTCGACCGAGAGGTATTTAGGTACCAATCGGCGGAATCCTCGGTTTTCAGCAGGCCGGGGGGGTCGGCCAGGAGTGAGGCTGGTGGCGAGTCAGAGCAGAGAGGCGCCGTCAGGATCGGCCGACCTGCTGGTC
>DATNKY010000077.1:0-7357 GCA_035603155.1 Solirubrobacteraceae bacterium | reverse complement strand
GGTCGTGATTGTCGTCGCACTGGCCGCGATTGGCGCGCTGCTCGCGTTCGCCTCGTCGGCTGCGGTGGCCGCGCCGCGCCCGATCGGCTCTGCGGTGCGGAAGTGGTCGGTGAGCAAGATCGAGCAGGGCGTCGGGAAGGTGCTCGTAAAGCGCGACGTACAGACGCAAGGTCAGCTGAACCAAACGTTCGATCTTGGCCCAGCGGCGTTCAACTTCCCATTGAATCTGGTGGACGGGCGCGCGGTCGGGCATGTCTTCGCGACTCCTGACGGCGGTCAGTCGACGCTGTTGTTGGAGGCGCCGACGGTCGATCCGCTCACGCAGCGGTCGGCGAAGGGCGGCGTCGCCCACCTGGACGAGTACCAGACCTACGAGAAGGAGCCGCGCCCCGGCGGTGCTTCGTTGCGGATCACGATTCACGACATCAAACTCGAAACGGCGGATGCCAACGGTACGCCCACGGCTTCGGAGTGCTCGGACCTTTCGGTGTTCGTCTGCCACCCGATCCAGGCCGTCGTGCGCTACCACGCGCGCGCGTACCCGGTTCCTGGAGGGTCTGACTCGACCACCAAGCCGCGGGCAGTCCCGTTCTTCAATGTTGGCGGCGCCGTATACCTGTATGGCTATCAACACGACTGGTTCATCGGCGCGGCGACCTCGGCAGACTCGCGCACCCCGTTCTGGGCAGACGCTGGGTTCAACCGCACCGGCGACGCCAACAAGGACACAAGCGGATCGCTCGCCCGCTTGGGGCTGGCGGACGCGATCAGGCTGAACGTCCCGCTCGGCTCCGTGCACTTCCAGCAGCGATTCACCGTGCACGTCACCATGGACGCGGAGGCGATCGACGATCGCGGCGGCGAGTCCGGCGCCCAAGCGTTCATCCTGGACCCGCAGCACGCGAGCCCGGGGCTGACAGCCCGGGGCCTGACAGCGCATCGCGCGCGGAAGTTCAAGGAGCCGCCGATCCGGCCACGACCCGCCGCGCGGTGTCCCGCGGGACCACGTCCGCACGCCGGCAGGGTCCAGCTGAACGCTCCAGCGTTCTCGGCCGGTGAGGCGAGCGGCACCGCGTTGGTGCTGGTGACCCGCAGGGGCGGGTCGCGCGGCGCGACCAGCGTCATGGTCAACACGAGCGGCGGGTCGGCACGCTCGCGCGTTGATTTCAAGCCCACCCGGACCCAGGTGCGGTTCGAGAACGGCGACACCTCCCCGCGCCTAGTGGAAGTCCCGATCCGTGAGGACCTAACACGCGAGTCTCCTGAAAGCTTCAAGGTCTCGCTCGCCCATCTGCGATGCAGCCGACTTGGCAAGTTGCAGTCGGCCTCGGTCACGATCGTCGACGATGACCAGCCACCGCCCCCGCCGCCGCCGGCGTTCACGATCGGCGGCACGGTCGACGGCCTGCAAGGCTCGGGGCTGGTGCTCTCGAACCTCGGGGCGCCAGTGTCTGTGTCGGCGAATGGGAGCTTCACGTTTCCCGGCACCGCATCGGCGGGCCAGGGCTATGAGATCAATGTCGAGACCCAGCCGAGCAACCCCAGCCAGGTCTGCACGGTGCAAAATGGCAGCGGGCACGTCGCCAGCGCGAACGTGACCGACATCGCCGTGCACTGTCAGACACCCGCGATCCCGTCGGGGCTCGATTCCACGTTCGGGGACGGCGGCCGGGTATCGACCCCGGTCGGCGGCAACGGGCAGGGTGAGGGTGTGGTGATCCAGCCGAGCGGCCAGATCGTCACCGCGGGGTGGCGCACCGTCGGCACCGGGGTCGACACCGACTTCGCGCTGACCCGGAACAACAGTGACGGCAGCCTCGATACCGGCTTCGGCTCGGGTGGGGTCGCGACGACCAATCTCGGTGGCGGCGACGATCAGGCGCTCGACGCCGCGTTGTTGCCCGATAGCGGGATCGTGGCTGTCGGGCGCACCGATGCGTTGGGGATCCTGAAGACGGCGTTCGGGGTTGTGCGCTACCTGCCCGACGGGACGCCGAACCCGAGCTTCGGCACGGGCGGGATCGTGATGACCCCGTTCTTCGGCAAGGGAGCGGTGGCCAACGCGGTCGCGGTGCAACCGGATGGCAAGATCGTGGTCGCCGGGTTCGCGACCGAGGCTTCGGGGATCAACAGCGACTTCGCGCTCGCGCGCTACAACCCCGACGGGACGCTCGATCAGAGCTTCGATGACGATGGCGTCGTGACCACCGACCTGAGCGGCCAAGACGACGACGCGCGCGCGCTCGCGATCCAGCCCGACGGCAACATCGTCGTGGTCGGCAGCGCCGGCGACAACATAGGGTTGGTGCGCTACGCGTCCGACGGTAGCCTCGACCAGACCTTCGGCAGCGCCGGGATGAAGATCAGCGACCTGGGCACCAGCGACGCCGACGGCGTCGCACTCACCGCGAGCGGTCAGATCGTCATCGTCGGCGCTAATGCCGGTGATTTCATGCTCGTCCGCTACGGCGCCAACGGCGCTCTGGACTCCGCGTTCGGCACCGGCGGCGTGGTCACGACCGACATCAGCGGCGGCGACGACTTCGCCGAGGACCTGACGATCGACGCGGCCGGGCGGATCATCGTCGTCGGCCGCGCGACGAGCTCGACGATCCTCGACATGGCACTCGCTCGGTACCACGCCGACGGCACACTCGACACCAGCTTCGCGACCAACGGGATCCTCACCGCCGACTTTCACGGCCGCGGCGAGTTCGGCCAGGACGTCGCAATCGACTCGGCCGGGAGGATCGTCGCCGCCGGGTACACCGCCAACGGCGGCGACACAGAGTTCGCGCTCATGCGAGCCAACCCCTGACGGTCATGCGCCGATCCGCCGGCTAACGGATCTCGGGGTCGTCGGCGGCTGGCGATGCCTTGAGGTCGGCGCCGGCCACGGGTCAATCGCCCGTTGGCTCTTGGGCAAGGTCGGCCCAGCCGGGTTGGTCGTCGCCGCCGCTATCGACACGCGCTCTCTGACCGGGCTGCCCGAGAACGGCGACGCGCGTGAGCGAAAATCCGCGATTTGGAACTTGACCCGGATTTCGATCTCGTCCACTGTCGGACTCTGGTGATGCACCTACCCGATCCGGCTGATGCGCTGGCTCGGATCGCGGCGGCGCGTCGACCTCGTAGAGCGAGCATCCAAGTTCTTGGGATCCGACCGATGGTCCAAGGCGCGTCCCCCGAACCGTGCCGAGATCCCGCTCCCAATCATCCGTTTCGAACACATCAGGCCCGTTGGGCATAACCACGATCATCGCCAACGAAGAATCTGCCACTTTCAACCTCCTATGAACGTGGCGCCGCCGCTGGTAACAGGGAGCCCATGCCAACGTCGCCCATAGCGGGCCAGCTCGTCACCGAGAGGTTGGAATACGACGGTGGACGGCAGGTCACGGCGTATGTCCCGCCGGCTTCGCCCGAGGCGATCGTGTTCGCCGGTGACGGCCAGTTGATCGCGTCGTGGGGAAGCGTCCTCGAGGAGGCCGACCTACCGCCCACGATGATCGTCGGTGCCCACCGCTTGGACGATCAGGCGCTGCGGCTGCATGAGTACTCACCGGGCGAGAGCACGGCCGCGTTCGCGTTTGACCCTGAACGGTTCGCCGCGCACGAGAAGTTCTTCGTCGAGGACGTGCGCCGATGGGCGCAGTCGCGCTTTGACGTCACGTTGGCTGCCGACCGGACCGCGGTGTTCGGTGTCTCGGCGAGCGCAGAGCTCGCGCTCGCCATGGGGCTTCGCCATCCCGGCATCTACGGCGCGGTTTTTTGCGCGTCGCCGGGCGCTGGTTACCGACCGCCTGCCGTGATGCCGAGCTCGCTTCCGCGCGCGTACCTCGTCGCCGGCGTGCAGGAGCCGTTCTTTCTCGAGAACGCGACCCGGTGGGCCGGCGCGCTGCGCGATGCAGGTGCGGACGTTGTCATGACCGAGCGGGTCGGGTCACACGGCGGCGCGTTCTGGAGAGAAGAGTTCCCGCTCATGGTGGCGTGGGCGTTTGGACGCTGAGCGTCGCGATCGTCGGTTGCCGGTCGCCTTCAGACCCCGTAGACGTGTTGGTTGTCGCGGACGGCAGTCGAGTAGCCAAGCGATCAGGACGGCGGCTGCTGCGGGGGCGGGTCCTTGACCCAGCGGAAAGAGATTGTTGAGTGCCAGGTGGTGGTGTAGCCGAGTGAGTCCTCCGCGCCGCTGACCGTCTGATCGAAGGACATCGTGATCGGCTGACCGCTGTTGAGCGCCGATGCGCTAACCGGCTTCTTGAGAATCTTCGGAGACTCGGGACCGTTCTCCGTCATGCCGCAGTCGTCGATCCCCCCGGGCTCGGGTTGATCCCAGCCGATCACGACGTTCTGCGACAGCCCGCCGATGGTTGCCGAGATCACGTTGTCGAAGCCGTCAAGATAGAACGTGACCGTCGCAACTGCGGGCACCCAGCCGAATGGCAACGTCCCCTGCTGGACCGCAGCGAACGTGACCTGATAGGTCTGGTCTTCACAGGGTGACGGGTAGCTCTGCTGCTCGGTGTATTGCGTTTCGAGCGCGGTGTCGCAGACGGCGACTGCTCCTGCTGGCGGCTTTGGATTGTCGTCCTGGGTAGCGAGCGCGCACTCGGTCGGGTTGCTCTCGGACGGATTCTCGGGGTTGGAGGGCACGAGCATCCCGTCTCCGAGCATCGTGTCGGTGAAGTCGCTGGTACCGATCGGCCCACCGTTGAAGCTCAGACCAGAGCTGTGCTGGGTGCGGACGAACGCCTCGACGATCGCTTGCGGAGGGTTGTTCGGCGGACCATCGAGCGGCGGCGTCTTGGTCGGCTCGGTCCCGAGCAGCACCTTCGGACAGTTCGAGAGCCCGGACTGCGCGCCGCGTAGGTCGGCCTTCAGCCGCGCGGGCTTGCCGCGCTCGCTGGCTAGGCGCTGCGCCGCGGTCAGCGACGCACGGCACGGTGAAGGACCCTTCTTCAAGCGTGCCTCGAGCTCGCGTGCGATCGCACGGATCCGCTCATAACCGCTACGCGATAGCCGCTTGTGGTGGCGCTGCGCGTTGACCGCGGCCCTAATATCGGCCCTTAGGTGGGCCAGCCCCGAAGCGGTTGAAGGCACTGCGGCGACAGCCGGCTGCAAGACGACGAGCGTCGCGGCCAGGGCCGCCAGCGCGATACCCGATCGCGCGTTGCGCATCAGTCGCGCCACGCGCGCCTGTAGTCCTACGGTCCCCATGGTTTCCCCCCAACTCCTGGATTGCACCGATCGGCTGCGAGCGACGGCGCCGGCGATTCCGTCCGACGGAGTCTACGATCGCACTCCCCCGTTCCGATCGGCGTCATTGCAAGGCCATCTTCCAGCCACTCGCGTCCTCGCGCATCAGGGAAAATCCTGAATGTCAGCGATGCGCCCGCCTTCGGCCGATAACTCGAGCGATCACGCCGCCCCGGTCATCCAGCCAGCCGCGGCCGTGAAGCGGTGCTGCTGGGTCGCGACGTCGACCACGCACAGTTCGCGGCGATGGTCGATCGGGCCCGCGCCGGCAGCCCGGGATCGCTCGTGGTCGAGGGCGTCTGCGGCGTCGCGAGCGCGGGTCAGGACCGGGACGCGGCGTCAGCTGCGACGGGACCCGAGGAGGCAGAATCGCTTCGGGTGCTGAGGTCTAGGGTGGATGATGCAATCGCGGCGATCGCGATCCCCGTTCCAAAGACCGCGATCAGGATTGCTCGCTATTTCCAGCGTCAGACGGAGTGCCGCTCGGTCGCCTCAGGAGCACCAGGAGGTGGCTTCGGCCCGCCGCCGGCTCGAGGTAGAAGGGGCCGGGGTCGGCTCCGGGTCGTCCGGGGGAAGCGATTAGCCGAACGCGATGCCCGGGTCCGTCTGGCACGATGGCGAACGCTCGCTGTCAAATTCTGCAGAACTGGAGTGATACATGGCCATCACCGCCTTCTTTGAGTTGCGACTCAAGCCCGAGGCGCTCGATCAAGGGCTGCATGCCGAGCTGCACTCGATTCTGAGTGATACGCGAGCGTTCGAGGGCTGCTTTGGAGTCGAGGTACTGATCGACACCGCGGACCCAACCCACCTCGTTGCAATCGAGAGGTGGGCGTCGGAGGAGCACGACGCGGCCTACCGCGCCTGGCGAGCTGGAGATGGCAAGACCAACCTGGCCTCGTTCCTCGCCTCGCCCCCGGTCCTGACCAAGTTCACCTCGGCCGACGAGATCTGAGCGGCGACCTTCCCGGCTGCGTCGATCACCGCCCGAGCCTGAAGCGGCGAGTGATCTCACGCCTGGGCTTCGGCAGTAGAGCGAGCGGAGGCGAGGTAGCGCCGTGACCGCTCTTCGCTCCATCGCCGGGAAACCTGACGGGCGCCTCGAGGTTTCTCAGCCTTTGTGGTGATGTTTGTGCTGCGTGACGCGCAAATGGTAGGTGCCCGTGTCGCGTTGGGTGCCGTTGATGGGAGTAAAGCTGATCCACAGACGCAGGGTGACCCGGTAGCGGTGGCGGGCGACCAGCCTGCGACCTCGCTTGTTAGGCGCGACCGTCACCCTGACCGAGCGTGCGCCGGCCACAGTCAGGTGCTTTCGGGCGAACACGAACCGCCGCGGCGCTGGCTGCAATAGGCCCGCGGTGTGCGCGAAATTGTCAAGCCACGCGGTCTCGAGCACGTCTGCGGTGCCAGGCCCGGGAAACGCGACGGTGAAGCTGACCCGCCCGTCCGGGTGGGCGTGTAGGTCGCTGATCGAGAACCGGTTATCGGGCAGCCCCGGCGCGCCGGGCGCAACCGACGTGCCGGGCGCCGCGACCGTGTAGTGGACGGTCACCGTCGTGCGCAGGCCATCCTTCGATAGCGCGGTGACGGTGAAGCTGTGCGCCCCGACGCTGGACGTATCGATCGGCGCTCCCCCTGAGACTGTCCCCAGACATGAGGCAAGCCCCGGGCCGCTTACGCCCTCGCGACACCGGTAGGCTGCGTCGACGACCTGCCCGCGCGTGTAGCTCGCCCCGTCCATCGGGGAGCTGATCGTCGCCGACGGCACCGCCGCGACCGTATATGTGATGCTCGCCGTACCGGTCTGCCCATCCTTGCTCGTCGCCGTCACCGTATACGTGTGCGAACCGGTACTCGACGTGTCAAGCGCGCCCGGCGAACTCGAGTCATTCGAGTCCGTGCACGACTGGATCCCCGGACCATCGCTCCCCTCGCTGCACGAGAAGGTCGTCGCCTCATGCTGACCCACCGCGAACGTCCGACCATCAGCAGGCGCGGTGATCTGCGCCGACGGCGCCGCCGCCACCGTATATGTGATGCTCGCCGTACCGGTCTGCCCATCCTTGCTCGTCGCCGTCACCGTATACGTGTGCGAACCGGT
>DATNKY010000485.1:0-11412 GCA_035603155.1 Solirubrobacteraceae bacterium | reverse complement strand
CCGCCGACGCCGCCCCGGACGCGACCAGCATCATCAGACCGCAGCCAACCGACGCGGCGGACCACAGCTTTAAGGCACGGCTCCTGCCAATCCCCATCCCCATCTCAGTCGACCCCCTCGCGCCCGCGACGCTCCCCGCGCCGGCTCCCCGCGCCGGCTCCCGGTCAGATGTTCGGTGACATCCTAACGCCGGCGAAGGTGGCAGGCAAGACCCGCGTGACGCAACCGAAGCGAGCCGGCGAATCGGCGGTGGCGGCCCCGGTGGGTCATCGACCGCGACCTCTACCCTATGGTCCATGGACCCACTCGCCAACACCTCCCGGCTCCGGCGGGCTGTCGCTCACTGATCGATGGTGAGGCGGTTTCTCCGGCGCCGCGTCGCCCAGGAGCAGGCTGTCACCATCGGCGACCCGCGACTGGACGGGTGGGAAACCGTCAGCACGTTCGAGGATCAGCAGACGGCGGTGGCGTGGCGGGATCAGCTACGAGCATTGGGCGTTGACGCCGCGTGCATCGCGGACCATCCGTTGGACCGCTTCGGCCGGGGGGACATCTACCTCGTGGTCTCGCCGGACCAGTGGTCACGTGCCACTGAGATCATCGAGAACCTCGACGACTGACGGTGGCTGCGCCGCATCGCGTCCCGACTCTGATCACGGTTGACCCGTCGTCGGGACTTGGACAACGAGCCCTGCGGTCCTATTGGGAGGACATCGTGGGTCGGTACTGGCGTCGGCCGGCCACGGCTACCGAAATCGATGCGGTCCTTCGAGACGAGCCGAGCAACGACTTGATCCTTCCCTCTGGGCTTCTGATCGTCGCTGTTGCTGATCGAGAGTCTGTGGGCTGCGGCGGAGTGAGGTTTCTGTCCGAGGGGATCAGACGTGCGAGGCGACCTCACCGAGGCTCGGGCGATGTACGCGCGGCTCGGCTACCGAGAGGTGCCCTGCTTTAACGAGCACCCTTATGTCGAGCACTGGTTCGAGAAGCGTCTGGCTGCCCCCGGGGTGGAGGGTCAGACGTAACCTGCGGTCATGGACAACCTGCTGGTGTCTGAGTCGGTCCTGCCGAACGGGATGATGCTGGTCGAGATGCCGGTCTCGGGGCGATTGGCGACCGCAATTGCGGTCGTGTTTGCGGCAGGGTCGCGGCATGAGCGCGTGAGCGAGGTCGGGGTTGCGCACCTGCTCGAGCACCTGGCATTCAAGGGGACCGAGCGCTATCCGACGGCCGCGGCGCTCAATCGGGCGGCTGAGTCTCTCGGGCTCGATCTCGCGGGCATCTCGTGCGTTGACTATGTCGAGTTCTCGACGCTGGTGCGGGCCGAATCGGCGATGGCGGCGGCGGAGTTGCTGACCGACGTGACCGCGACGCCGAGATTGGCGGCGGGCGATCTGGAAGGCGAGCGGGCGGTCATCCTTCAGGAGATCGCCGATGACAACGACGATCCGGGATCGCGGGCCTACGATCTTCTGATCGGCGCGCTGTTTGCCGGACACCGGCTGGCCAAGGATGTGGCCGGCGAACCGGCTGACGTGCGAGCGCTCACGCACGACACGGTATTGGCGTTCCGCGATCGGCAATGGAGCCCGGTTTGTGGCCTGGTCGCGATCGCCGGCAACCTCGATCACATTGATCGTCGACAACTCATCGACCTCGTCACGCGGATCCCCGACCGACCGGCTCCGGCGCCGCCGTTGCCGCCGCCGTTGTTCGCGGCGCGTACGGCGCTCGACGAGCGTGACAGCAACGCGGTACATCTTCGCCTCGCATATCACCTTCCCGGTGTGGAGTTCACCGATCGGCGCCAGCGCGCGCACGCCGAGGTGTTCTCGGCTCTGCTGGGCGGCCCGATGGGCTCGCGTCTAACTGACGAGCTACGCGAACAACGCTCGCTCTGCTACTGGGTCAGCGCGGACGTCTCAGATTACGACGGCCAGGTGTTTCTGTTCGTCAGCTGCAGCGTCAGCCCACCGGACCTCGAGGAGGCCTACGAGCTGATCGGCTCGATCATCGCCGATCTCCGGGCACACGGGCCAAGCGAGGAGGAAGCCAATCGCTTCCGAGCGTATGCCAGCGGGTCTGCGGCCCTCTCCTTCGAGTCGGTCAGCCACCGCTTGGATCACGCGATCGAACTGATCATGGAGTACGGCGACCACGCGATTGACCCGATCCTGCTGCTTCGGGGGATCGAATCCGTGACGCGGTCGGGACTCGCCGAACTCGCGGCAGACATCGATCCCTCTCCGTGTGTCGGCTGCGCCGGCCCCGCGATCACCTCAGTATTTCAATAGCTTCAATCTGTGACAGACGGCAGCCCGCCCGCGGACTGCCCGATCTCACGGTCGCCTCGCACCGAGTGGCCGGCTCCCAAAGGGCGCGCCACGGGGTCGACGACTACCGTTGTCGCTACCGTGCAGTCTCGGCCGATGGCTCGTGCGATCCGCATCGATGAGCTCGACACAATCCACGCTGCCGGCGTGAACTGGCGGCCGATCCGCCGCACACTCGGGATCACCGGGTTCGGGATCAATGCCCACACCGCGGCTCGCGGTGCGCTACTGCTTCCCGAGTTAGATCGGACCGGCGAGACGCTCCTTGTTCGGCGGCCTGGTTGGCCGCGATGGCTAGTCGTCGAGGAAGCTCTCGCCCTTGAGCCCCTCGAAGGTGGTGAGACGATCCCCGTAGACGAGCTTGATCGCGGCGAGCGCCATGTTCTTGAGCTGCGCCTCCGTGGCTGTTTGGGCGCGCTCCCAGTCGTCGTCGCTGAGCCCATGTGGAGAGAGGCGCTGGACCTCGGCGACCACGTCAACCATTGAGGCAACAGGATGCGCTCGGTCTTCGATCAGCATCGCCCAGATCGACAATGCGTTCGCGCCGGCAGCGAGATTGGCGATTGCCGCCGTCTGCGCCGCGCCCTTCATCGCGCTCGCCTGCGACAGCCAGTAGTGAGCTTGGGCGCGGTAGCCTTCGAGCTCTGACTCGACGCTGGGCACGTTGGTGAGCTGGGTCGCGCTCTTGTCATGAGCGGCGTGCGTGAGCTCGTGGACCAGGAGGCCCTGGTAGGCGATCGACGCGACGTCGAAGTTGCTCGGAAGATAAATCGTGTCGCCTTTTCTATCGAGCGTCGAGAGAGTGACGTATTCGGCGGTACCCCGGATGTACGCGGCTGGGACCTCGTCGACTTTGATCGCGCCCGACAGGACGTCGGTGGCCACGGACAACCTCGCCCGCCTCGCGACGACATACGCAGCCCCAGCAAGCACGCGATCCCCGGGCGTGGAGTCGCTGGCCGCCGCAACCATCGCCGTGTGCACCGTCTCGAGCGACAGTTTGTCCGCGCCGGCGAGCGCGATTACCTTCTTGGCGGTTTCCGCGAAGCTCGGGCCGGCGAGGGCGATGATCCGCTGCTCGTATCCCACCGGGCCGCCGCGGCTGAGCGCCATCGGGGTCGGCGGCTGACGGCCGTAGTCCTGCACCCGTTCGCGGTTTTCAGCCGTGATCGTGGCACCCCGGAAGGTGACGCTCGCGTGCGCCGCGAACGCGTTCGGCTGCTCGTTGTGAAGCTGAGCGGCGTTCGCGGGGTTAAGCAGTGCGGCGATGAACAACCGCTCGTTGTCGTCGATGCTGCGATCGGTCCTCAGCGCCAGGTCGCGCAGCGCCGGGAGGTCACCGTCGCCCAACGCTGCGCTCGCCGTCCGCGCGTACGCTTCCGCGGCGAGGTCAGCGGCGATCTCGTCACCAACAGTGAATGTCAGCAACCAGCCGCCCTGTCCATCCGACCGAAAGCTGCGCTGCAGTGCCTGGCCGTGTCCCATGCGACCGGGCCCTGATTGCTGCCCAACGTGGACGAGCTCGTGAGCGAGCAACTGCCTACCCTCAACGGTCTGAGGCGTATACCGACCGGAGTCGAAGACGACGTGAGTTCCGACCGTGTACGCCAAGGAACCGACAGCTCTCGCCGACTCCGCCGCACGCGCATCGGTGTGCACACGGACCGCTTCCAGATCGATCCCGAGCCGACGTTCCATAAACGCGCGCGTGGAGGGCTCAAGCGCCACGCCCGGCGCTCGTAGCGCACGCTCGACGATCCGCGGAGCCGACGCCTCCAACGACGGAGACACCCCGGTACGAGCGAGCTTCCGCACCCCCGGATCGCCGAGCGACGGACGCGCGATTATCGCTGCCGACGCGCCGACAGCCCAGCGCGCGAGCCGGGCTGCCTGCCGCTCAAGCTCCTCATCTGAATGGATCGACACGCCCGAGAAGTCAAAGTTCAGGGCCTCAAGTCCGCCGGACGCGGCCGCCGTCCGCGTGTCGCCGGGCGCGTGCGAATCGTCACCCTCAAGGTCAGACCGTGGCCCCGCCCTGCGCTGGGGATGCAACCACTCTGCCGTCGCCGCCGTGCGGCCCGTATCCGGCTTGGATTCGTGCGCATGCCCCATCGGCCCTACCCGAGCGGAGCATACCGGCGACAGTTCCATCCCGCCGGACATCGTCGGGGCGACGGGCCGCGGCTCGCGTCAGCCGCAGCTGGTTTTAGTGCCGGTGCCGGCGCCCTGCGTAATCGAGATCGCGTCGGCTAGAAACGCGTCGCCTGTACTGCGTGAAGCGGAGGGGCCGAACATATGAACGTCTATGGGGTGGTCGGTGCCCTTCGCGACGTAGGCCACGCGGATCTTCCGGTAGTTAGCGGCCGACATGGTCACGCCGCCGTTGGCGATGTACGCCTTGTTTGGCCCGACCTTCTCGCGCAGGCTCAAGCAAACGCGCTTCCCGTCGGTCCCCTCGGTGCCCTTCACCCAGGCTTGTGCGACGTACAGGCGGCCCGCGACGGAGTGGGCAACCGTGTCGGGATGATCGTCGATCGCGTAGGCCCCCGATGGGTGCAGTGCGCTCACGCGGACCACGTAGTGCCCGTTGGGCGCGTCGGGCACCCGCATGCGCGTCAGCTGCGACGCGTTAGATTCCCAACCCGTACGGTCCTGTTCGAAAGACGGATTCTCGGTCAGGTTGCCGGCCGGGATCTTGACGAAATTGCCCTGATCACCGCGCGCCGCGACGGCGGCGGTCGTACCGTCACCACCCCCGCTCGAACCGCCGGTTGCCACGAGGACCACGACGAGGGCCACCGCGAGAGCCGCGACTATTGCTCCGAATGCCACTACACGGCCCGGGATTGACGGTCGACGCGGGGAGCCGATCGCCGACCGTGCCGGTGGCTGGGGCGGTGACAGCGCGGGAGGGGCCTCTCTGGCGGCAGGGACTCGCTCAGCCTCCTGGGCCTTGTCGGCGTCCTCGGCGGCCTCGAGCGCGGTCTGGGCGCGCGCGGCCACGCGCCGGCTGTCGTCCGACGTCATCCGCAGCAGGGTTTCGCGCGCCGCCAGCGCCACCGACCGGTCGCGCACCGTCAGCAACTCTGCGAGCTCCTGAACGGCGCCCTCTCGGATCCCGGCATAGCGGTCCTCGGTCCGCGACAGAAGATCGGGATCCAGCCGCGCGGGCTCGATCGGAGGTCGATAAGTGCTGCGGGCAAGGTACAGCGCTCCCTCGAGGTCGCTCTTGATGCTCGGGGTCTGACTCGGCGTGCGGTCACGAACCCGGTCATAGACGTAGTGGTAGAGGTCGTCGATCGAGACAAGGTGATCCTGGTCGAGGTCCGCCTCGCCGGTTCGCAGTCCCTCGACAACCGCCTCGCTGAAAATCGACGGACGGCCCTCACCCTTGAGCTCGTCGCCCTCGTAGGCATACTCCATCGCGTTAGAGGCGGTGATGATCGCCCGCCCGCGCCCCTCGAGCCGCTGCGGCGCGTCCAACCCATCGCCGCGGCGGCGCAGGCCGGACGGAAACGAACCGCTAAAGCAGCAGTCCAGCAGTACGACAGTCCGACGCGACCGCGTGCGATTGATGCGGTCGTTGAGCCACGCGGCCGAGATCCCCGTGGCACTCAGCAGATCGAGGTCCGTGTCCGCCGCCGCAAGGTACAGCTCGCCGTCCTCGTCTTTGACCCCATGGCACGAGAAGTGCAACAGGAGCAGATCGTGCGGACTGCGATCCGCGAAGAAGCGCGCGATCATCCGCGTGAGATCGCCGTGAGTCTGATTGACCCCCAGTTCGACCTCGAAGTCGCCCTTCTCGGGATCGCGTAGGACGTGTGCGAGCGCCTCGGCGTCGGCGGCCGGCGCACGCAACTGCTGCAACCTCGGATCAAAGTAGCTTGCGGTCGCCACGATCAGCGCGTGACGGCCGGCGGACGTGGCGCTCACGGTAGATCAGGCGCGTGACGGGCGAGGAACGACTCGATCAGCAGGCGCTGATCCTCCGGCGAGGCGTTCGTCAGCTCGAGCGAGTCATTCTCAATCGTGAGCTTCACGCTGCGGCTCGATCGCCGCGCGACCCACGACTGGACCGCTTGCACGATCGGGCCGATCGCTCCACGCCCGGCCGCCACAAGCAGCGTGCCAACCAGCCCAGCGTCGATGCCGCGGGTGTTCGGCGGAGCAGGCTCGCCGGCCGGCACGCCGACAGATTCGACGTCCAGCTCCAACAGCTCGTGGCGGAGCTGCGACGCGGCCTCCTCGAGCTCCGCAGGATCGCCGTCGCGCTCAAGCCCAATCTCGAGCAGCAGTCCAACACCAGGTTCAGACATAACCTCGACCGTTCGGACAGGACTCTACCTAACGACCTGGCCAGGCGCCAGGCCAGGCACCCGTGAGTCTCGGCCCTTGTAGCTTCGGCAGGCGATTTGAGCGCTGTGTTCTTAGGCGTTCGGATTGTCGCTGGTGGGGCGGCGGTGCTCGCGCCGCGCTGCTTCGACGAGGCGATCGACCTCACGATGGCGGCGCTCTTCATAGCTCCGTAGCTCCTCCTCCGCCTGTGCGCGGATGACCCGGACTTCTTCCCCCGCCTCGGCCCGCATCGCGGCCTGGAGCTGCTCGGCCGCCATCCGTGCGCTCTGAAGCTCCTGTTCACAGCGGTCCCTGGTCTCCGCGGCAAGACGCTCAGCCTGGCGCTCGGCATCGGCCACTGTCCGTTGTGCCCCGTCTTCTGCCTCGCGAAGGATGGCGGCGGCTGCCGCTTGTAGCCGAGCCTGATCAACGATTGCCGCGGCTTCTCGTCGCGCAGCCACCTCAATCGCCTCGGCTTCGTCGTGCGCGTGCGCCAACAGTGTGTCGGCATCCTCGCACGCCTGCGGGAGCACCGCCCGGGACTCTTCACGCGCCTGTGTAACCAACTCATCGGCTTGGTCGCGCGCCCGCGCGAGCATCTCCTCTCCTTCTCGGCGAGCGTTCTCGAGCGCTACCTCTGCTGCGCGAAGAGCGCGCTCGGCGGCGTCCCGGTCAGCTTCGGCTCGCAGTTGAGCACCCTCCAACGTCGCCCGAGCCTCCAACTGGCTGCTCTCGACAAACCGTTTCGCGTGCGCCTCCCTGGCGGCCGCTGCGAGTTCACGGGCCGCCGATTGCTCCTCAAGCTCGCGGGCTTTCCCGGCCGCGCGGCTGGTACGAAACCACTCGCTCACCAACTGGAGATGCCGGTCAACCTCAGCCGGGTCATAGCCCTTGCGTACGCGTCGAAAGTGACGCTGGATCACGTACGCCGCACGAGTCTCACCTTCCTGGCTGGGAGACATAGCGCTGCCGTTCGCTATCGAATCCCCGACTCCTTCGAGATTCGGCTGACGCCGCGAGCGGCGCTGCCGTTGAACGTCCGGCGAGCGTCATACGGTTGATCGCCGTGTGGCCGCCGGCCTATTGATCGTCTACTTCCTCGACCACCCATATCAAAGGCATGCAGGTGGCATCCAGCCAAGCGCGATGCGCCAGACGCTGGTGATGATGGAAAACCTTGAGCCGAATCTGCGACCCGCGTGTCGTCAGAACGGGCGGCCGGTCTGAGCGAACGCTTCCCCTCGTTCGCCGACGAAGAGTCCGACCGACCTTGCTGAGAATCACCTGCGGCGCGATCGCCGAGGCACTCGCCCCGAGCGAGAGTTCCGGGACCCGGCGGAGCTTCGAGCTAGCTGAGGCCTTTCAGCAGCGGTAGGAGATCCGGTAGCGATTCGATCGTCGGCACACCTAGCTGACGAATGAGCTTGGCTTCTGGACCGCTGGCCAACCCAATCGCGTCCATTTCGGCGGCGAGGGCGGCGCGGACTCCGATCGTGGTGTCCTCAACCACGATGCACGATTTGACCGGCGTCTGCATCTGCGCTGCGGCGTAGAGGAACAGATCGGGATGGGGCTTTCCTCGCGCGACGTCATAGGCGGAGAAGATCGCTCGATCGTCAAACAGCGAGCGCAAGCCGGTCAAGCCGAGCGTGAGCTCAGTCTTGGCTCGCTTGCCCTGGGAGGCGACGCACACCGCGATCCCGGCCGCCTTCACGGCCGCGACCGTTTCCGCGGCGCCCGTGATGGGCAGCAGCGACTTCTCAAACGCCACGGTGCGATCGCGCTGGAAGGCGACCCAGAAGTCTTCAGAGAGCGCCATCCCGCTGCGGGCTTGCACGTCCTCGCTGATGTCCTGCAGCAGCACGCCGCGGTACCGTGCCTGCGCCTGGTCGGCGGTCGTTGGAACTCCTGTCGCGGACAGTGCCTCAGCCAGCACAACGCTCGAGACGGCCTCGCTATCTACGAGGACGCCGTCGCAGTCGAAGATCACCAGATCAAGGATGCCCACGCCCAACAGACTAGGCGTGCTTCCGCGCGGTCAGCCGCCCGCAGCGCCGCCAAGGTAGCCGTCGAGCCGGATGTTCGGCGGCGGACGATCGAAGCGGCGGTCTCCGGCCGGCTGTCAGATCGGGGTCCGAGCCAAGCGTCGGCACTGCCGCTCGGACGACCGGTCTCACCCGCTCGACTCGACGATGCGTCGAAGAGTTGCTTCGATCTCCGGGTAGGCCGGGCTGGGGGCAAGTTTGACAGCGCGATCGACGCGGTTGTAATCGATCCGGAAGCGGTACACCGACGGCCAGGGGTGCAGCGATATTCCGCGGTAGATCCGCCCCGTCCTGTAGCTGAAGATCAGGTGGCTGCCCATCTCTCCCCCACCCGGAAATGAGGGGGCAAGAATCAGCTCACCCGGATGTCCAGCCCACTGCACGCGACTGATCAGGACCGCATGCCGCCTGTGGGTGCGCTGCAGGAGCGCGTCAGTCAATCGTCTGGGTCGTCCGCGGGGCAGCGCGAACCCGAGCGCTGACGGATCCGTCGTGCCGTAGACCAGTACGTGGACGAAATACGGCGGCGGTGGTGTCAACTCCGAGGCCTCAACGACGATTCCGTTTTGCCGCCCGGGAATCGGACGCCCGTAGGTCAAATAACTCCATTGCGCAAATCGGCACTGCTTGCTCGCCAGGGGAACCTTGTTCATGGTGGGCCCGCCGCTGCATCTAGCGTCGACGTTCGGGCGCGTTGTGCCCGAGCCTGCAGTCGGCACGGTGTGCGGGCACGCGGAGCGCAGCAGCCACGCCTGCGCGCATGCGGACCAAGCCGACGTCGGCACCGGGCGCATCGAGATAGGCGTATCGACACGCTGAACCCGGTCGTCACCTTTGGTTGGCGATCGCGCCCCGCCGCAGGCCGAGAGCGCGAGGGTGGCCAGGAAGCACAGCAGGGTCGCAGCACGTGCGGCAGACACAACACTGATCTTCGCCGATCCGACTGCTAGGTGCGCTCGATCGAAGCGCTAGCGACAGATATGCTCGCTTCAGATGAGCGAGCACCGCGCGGGAGCTGACGGGCTGCGCCAACGGCGCCAGGGTCGTTGGACCGTTCGATTGGCCGCGGGTCCGCGAGCGGCGCCGAGTCGGCCGTGAGCGACCGGCAGCGAGTTCGCGTCATTGTGGTCGGCGCCGGGCTCATCAGCCAGGCGATGCATCTGCCGCACTTGGCCCTGCTCGATGACCGGTTCGAAACGGTCGCGCTCGTCGATCCGAGTCGTACAGTCCGCGAGCGGCTGGCCGCGCGGTTCGCGATTCCGGTGACATTTGGCTCGCACGAGGAGGCGCTCGACGCAGTCCGGGCCGACGCGATGCTCGTGGCGTCTCCCAGCATGACCCACGCCCGGATCACCTGCGACGCGCTCGCCCGCGGGTTGCATGTGTTCGTCGAGAAGCCATTGGCGATCACCCTGCAGGACGCCGACGCGATCGTCGCTGCCCGCGACGCGGCTGGCCGCGTGGTGCAGGTCGGCTACAACAACCGCTTCGACCGCGCGTGCGAGCAGCTCGCCGATGATCTCCCATCGAACGCGGACCGCCTGCGCTACGTCAGCGTGGTGGTCCACGACCCCGAGTTCGGCCCCTACTTTCGCGCCGGTGACCTCGTCCGCGGCAACGACGTCGACGGCGAGCTGCTCGCTGCTGCCGCGATCGATGAGTCACGCCAGGTCGAGCTGGCCGTCGGAGATGGGAGTCCGGAAGCGGTGGCAAGCCTCTCGGGAGGGTTCCTCGGCAGTCTGGTGCACCAGGTTAACCTCGTGCACGGACTCTTGGAGCGCATGGGGGAGCCGCTTCCCGCGAGCGTGATCGACGGCGACTGGTGGTTGGCCGGTCCAGGCCAGGGACAGGGTCTGACAGGGTCGGTCCGGCTCGCCAGCGGCGCACGGTGGGACAGTGCGTGGATCCAGCTCCTAGCGATGAGCGACTATGACGAGCGCATCCGGCTGTACTTCGACGACGAGGTCAAAACGCTCGACATCCCCTCGCCCTGGCTGCGCCAGTCACCGACGCTGTATACCTCGTCTCGCTCTGGCGAGAACGGTCGTGTCTCGCGGACGTTCGAGTCCTATGAGGAGTCATACGAGCGCGAGCTCGTGCACTTCCATGACTGTGTCGCTCGCGGCGAACCGTGCCGCACCCCGCCTGAGCAGGGGCGACTGGACATCGCGGTGCTGATCGAGATGTTCCGTCGCGGCTCGGCACTTTCCGACGCGAGAGGCGCCTCCGACGCGAAAGGCGGCCTTCACGCTCGTCGTCATCGCACCACGGGCGGTCCGAGCTGATCGGTTGCGGTGGACTCACGGGGCTCGTCGTCATCGCCCGGCTCCGCTGTCCATGGCCAGTCCTCTCCCACGCTCAGCGCACGCTCTTGCACGGCGCTGGCACGGGCCGCGATGCCAGTCTCGACCGCGAGGCGATCGTCTTCCAGCGTTGCGGCAGCGAGCGATGAGCCCTCGCGGCCGGCCGCAGCCGACAAGCCGTGGCCAGTCGCGATTGAGCTGTCAACGCCCTCGCCACTCAGCGCAGCCGCGCAAGTGTCGACGAAGTGCAGGACCTCCGCCCTGAAGGCGTCACTGAAGCGGGCCTGGTAGTCGACGGGAAACCGATCTCCGCTGGCGGCATCTAGGATCGTGATCCCGGAGCCCTCGGCGCCGTTGCCGACGAAGATCGACCCGTCTCGGCCCATGATCTCAGCT